>JBDHXS010000093.1:0-14503 GCA_039810845.1 Runella sp.
TTATGAACCCCGTATTTGCGAGTGTCCTCGTCCGCCCTTTGTCGTGCCTGAGAGTCAGGCGGTTTGTGAGGGAGATACCTTGCGGACAGTACAGGGCTTTGTGGATTCGGGTATTACCGTTGACTGGTACGACGCGCCTACGGGAGGCAATCTGTTGAAGAAAGGTTCTATTTTCTTCAAACCCGCTCAAGCGGGCGTTTACTATGCCGAAGCGCGCGACACAACAAACAATTGCAAGGGCATAGTACGTGTGCCTTCTTATGCCTTTGTAAATGACTTGCCAAGTTTTGATTTGGAAACCGACAAAGCTACTTGTGTTGATTTTGTTGTACAAAATGATGGCAAAATCCGTCTTAAAAACCTACAACATGGAGCAAAATACGACTTCTCCGTAGGCAACATTTACACAGGCAATAAAACCTTTGATACAGCTTTAGAAATACCATTGGATAGTGTTTTGGTGAAAGAGATTGCCAATCCAAGTGTAAACCAAAGCTACACGATTCGGATTTTTGGTGAACCTAACTGCTTTACTGACAAGGTAGTTACGATTAGTAAAGTGGATTGCGGATGCAAAACCCCGTCGTTTGATTTGGTTGTTACGCGTGGTACTTGCAACGGTACAGAAGTGTTGGCTGATGGCAAACTCAGGATTGTTGATCTCAAAAATGGCAAACGTTACGATTACAGTAAATCCAAGACTTACACAGGCAATAAAACCTATGCTAATGCAACCACGATTCCTGAAAACGGAGTGATTTTGAGTAACATAGCTAATCCTGCTGCAACGGACTTTTACACTGTACGCGTTTTTGATTCAACGGGTTGTTACACCGATTCAACGGTGTCTTATGAACCCCGTATTTGCGAGTGTCCTCGTCCGCCCTTTGTCGTGCCTGAGAGTCAGGCGGTTTGTGAGGGAGATACCTTGCGGACAGTACAGGGCTTTGTGGATTCTGGCATTACCGTTGACTGGTACGATGCGCCCACGGGAGGCAATCTGTTGAAGAAAGGTTCTATTTTCTTCAAACCCGCTCAAGCGGGCGTTTACTACGCCGAAGCGCGCGACACAACAAACAATTGCAAGGGCATAGTACGTGTGCCTTCGTACGCTTTTGTAAATGACTTGCCAAGTTTTGAATTAGTAGCACAACAGCCTTCTTGTTCACAAAACAATGCTCAGAATGATGGCAAAATCCATATTAAAAACTTGAAAAATGGAGCAAAATATGATTTCTCAATAGGAAACACCTATATAGGTAATAAAACATTTGATTCAGCCTTAGATGTGCCAAGTGATAGTATTTTAATCAAAGACATCAGCAATCCTACTACAAACCAGACTTATACTGTAAGAATTTTTGGAGAACCCAATTGCTTTACTGATCGAACTATCACTATTGCTCATTTTGACTGCAATTGCTCGCCCATCACAGTCAATGTAGTCACACCGAGTCGAATTTGCCAAGGTGATACTTTACCTACACTCACTGCGTTTGTAAATCAAGATGCTACGATTGATTGGTACGATGCTGCAATTAATGGCAATTTACTTAAAGCAGGCGCTACTACTTTCAAACCTTCCCAAGTGGGCATTTACTACGCCGAAGGCAGGTCGTTGATTCAAACCGGCTGTGTAAGCACGCAACGAGTACCCATTAAAGTAGAATTGCTTACCAACCCATCGTTTAGACTTACTACTCGACCAGCCACTTGTCTGGGTGACTCTGCTAAAGCAGATGCACAGCTAATGGTTGAAAATCTCACCGAAGGAGATAAGTTTGACTATTCAATAGGCAGTACATATTCTGGAAATGTTATTTATGACAATGCCAAATCAATTCCCTCAAATGGAATAATCGCGGCCAACTTGCCCAACATTATGCAAATTTATACGGTTCGGATTTTTAATCGTTGTGGTTTGTTTAAGGATGTCACACTACAACTCATTAAAAATGAGTGCCATTGCAGCCCACCTAACTGTGTTCCATTGCAAATGAAAATAAAGAAGAAAAAATGGTTAGTACCTCAATAGTTCTCCATTTTGTCAGTTTTTTATAACTTGGGGCAAAAAACGACACCATGCCTAAACCTCAAGGACTGCTCACGATTGACCAACTACGCGAAGCTGTAGAACAACAGACCATCGAAACCATTATTGTTGCTTTCACTGACCACTATGGTCGTTTTGTAGGAAAAAGATTCGATGCTGATTTTTTTGTAGAAAATATTTACAAACATGGTACGCACGGCTGCAACTACCTGCTTACTACCGATATGGAAATGGAGCCTGTACCTGGTTATTCTTTTGCCAATTGGGAGCTTGGCTATGGCGACTTTCATTTAGTACCTGACCTCGCTACTTTACGCATAGCAGCGTGGCTCGACCGCACAGCAATGATTATCTGTGACGTAAAAAGCGAGAAAACCCACGATTACGTGGACATTGCCCCTCGTTCTTTGCTTCGCGCCCAACTTCAAAAAGCCGCTCAAGATGGTTTTGAAGTATTGGCTGCCTCAGAGTTAGAGTATTATTTGTTTGAAAATTCATTTCGTGACGCCTATGCAATGGGCTACCAACAACTTCAGCCAGTAGGGTGGTACATCGAGGATTATCATATTTTGCAGGGAACACGTACGGAGCCTTTCAACGCCGCCGCTCGCCGCTACTTGAAACAATCGGGTGTACCTGTTGAGAACTCAAAGGGCGAATGGGGATTGGGGCAGCACGAACTCAATGTCCGTTATGCCGAAATTCTGGATATGGCCGACCGCCATGTCGTGTATAAACAGTGCCTTAAAGAGGTAGCCGACGCAATGGGCTGGAGCGTTACTTTCATGGCAAAATACGCTGCCGACCGCGCAGGGTCGAGTTGCCACATTCACATTAGTTTGTGGAAAGACGGTGAAAGTGCTTTTTCGGGCGAAAATCAATTTGGGCCTGTCAAATGTTCTGATACATTTCGTTGGTTTTTGGGTGGCTGTATCAAATATGCGCCAGATGTAATGGTGTTTTATGCACCAACCATCAACTCATACAAACGTTACGTGGATGGCTCATGGGCACCTACCCGCTTGGCGTGGAGCTACGACAACCGAACCGCAGGGTTTAGAGTAGTCGGAAGTGGCAAAAGCCTTCGTATTGAGTGCCGAATCCCAGGAGCAGACTGTAATCCTTATCTGGCGTTTGCAGCGCTACTTGCCTGTGGCTTAGAAGGAATCGAAAATAAGATTGAACCGCCTGCTATTTTTGACGGCGATATTTATGCTGCTGCTCATCTACCCCGTGTGCCTTATACTTTGGCAGAGGCTATTAGTATCTTTGCCAATAGCCCCTTTGCCAAAAGCTCATTTGGGGAAAGTGTAGTTGAGCACTACACCCATTTTTATCAAACAGAACAGGCTGCTTACAACTCTTCCGTTACGGATTGGGAGCGAAAAAGGTATTTTGAGCGTATCTAACGTGCATTATGGCGTCCCCATAGTTCGACGGTACTGCGGCGATTTTCGTCATTTTGAGTGTCGTACCAAAATACGACTTTCTCAATAAATCGTCCTTTACCGTCTAAATCTATGATTCGACTCTCTCCCCCCGCAGGAATGCGGTCGCGTATTTCTACGTTTTGAGTCTGACCATTGTTGAAATGTACTGTAAAACGGTGCATATTGAGATCGGCATTACGAACGAGTAGTTTCAATGCTGTAAAGCGCCCTTCGCGTGCTGTGACCACGATTTCGTCCTTGTCAACTCGAAAGGCAACTTTTCGTTCTCCCAATTTTTCCCAACGAGGCGGGTTTACAAAAGACATTGAAAGAATATTGAAAACAAGTAGTAAAAATAAAGTTGTTTTTAAAGGACGCATATTGGTATGTGATTGATATTAAGAAGATAAGTATGCCATTTAGAGTTATCTAATTGAAAAAGGTTTAACCAGAATAAGAGAAACAAAGCCTTTTCAAGTGTTATTTTTAAATTTTTTCTTGAAATAATTCTTTTTTTAAAATAAAAACTTACTTTTGCCACGCTTATTCCTAAACCCTTCCAAATTATTTATTCTAAAAACCTTCCAACAACAGTGGAAGGTTTTTTATTTTTAATCAAAAAATAACTTCTACCGCTTTTCTTGCGTTCTATTCTACGTAATATTGCACATCATTTATCATTCAATCATTCTTTTATCACAATGACAACTAAATTTTTCCAAAAAGCTTTAGTAGCAGTTTTGGCGGCAGGGTCATTCCAAGCCATGGCTCAGTTTACCCAAGCCCCCCTACCCTATGCTTTTGACGCGTTAGAACCCCATATTGATAAAGCTACTATGGAAATTCATTATGGGCGTCACCACAAGGCTTATATTACTAATCTCAATACCGCTTTGGCAGGGAAACCTGAAGAAAAATTAACACCTGAAGCTCTGGTAAAAAGCATTACAAAAGAGACAGCTCCTGCTATACGTAACAATGGCGGGGGTCACTGGAATCACACTTTTTTCTGGAGTATTATGGCACCAGGAAAAGGCGGAATGCCGTCGGGTGCATTAGCGGTATCTATTAACCAAGATTTTGGCTCTTTTGATGAATTTAAAACAAAATTTAAAGCTGCGGGTGCCAGTCGTTTTGGATCAGGTTGGGCCTGGTTGGTTGTAAAGGACAAAAAGTTAGTGATTACTTCAACTCCTAATCAAGACAATCCATTGATGCCTGTGGCCGATGTACAAGGCACTCCAATCTTGGGTGTAGATGTATGGGAACACGCTTACTATCTAAAATATCAAAACAAGCGTCCTGATTACTTAGATGCGTTTTGGAATGTAGTAAATTGGGACAAAGTAGCTGAATTGTACGCAACAGCAATGAAATAACCTTTGTTTTGTTATATATAAAAAAGGAGGATGCTTTAACTGCATCCTCCTTTTTTATGAATTCTTCATATTTTCATCCTCTTTCGGGGGTATATCCGATATTGGTTCTGACTCGATAATTACTTCATCAGAGTTGCCATCCTCTTCTTTGCCGACAGGTGTTTCTGGCTCTTCGATACTACTTTCTTCTGGTATAGTCTCATCCACTACTTCTGATTGAGTCTCTATTTCCGATTCTATCTCTGAATGAGGTTCTTCCAAACGAGGAAAAAATGTTCCCTGAAACATTAAGATAACGCATACGCCAACAAAAATACAGGCATCTGCAAAGTTAAAAATGGGTGTAGTATAGTATTGCCCTCCCCAAACAGGTATCCATTCGGGCACAAAGCCTTCCCAAAAATCTATAAAAACCATATCAATCACTTGCCCATGAAACCAAGGAGTAGGAGAGCCATAAGGTGCATTACCAATCAAAACACCGTAGAAAATACTATCTATTAGATTACCAATAGCCCCAGCCAAAATCATAGCCATTGCCCAAAGTAAACCACTTGAGGCACCACGCTTAGCCAAACGGAACATATACCACGCAATAAAAACCATTGCCCCTAATCGAAAACTCGTCAGAAACAACTTTCCATATTCATGGTCTATCTGCATTCCAAAAGCCATTCCTGGATTAGTTACATAGTAGAGTTTCAACCAATCACCAATGATTCTAATCTGTCCTGCAAAGCCAGGAGACATATAATGGTTTACCAGTAATTTAGAAGCTTGATCTACCGTAATAAGCAGAATGGCAAATAAAAAATACTTGAAGGGGTTTTTGGCGGTTTGACTCGTCATTCAGCTATCTGTTAATCTTAAATTATTGACTGTTTATATATAAGTTTTAATTGACGACTTTGCATCGCCATTATGACGCTACTGCAATAAATAACAGTTAACGAATAACTTTCTGTTGATGACGACGCTCCACTTCACGCTTAATAAGCAAAAACTCTCGGCTGCTTTGCCCAGCAATGGATTTGTTTTCTTCAGCACGACGAAATAAGTAAGGCATTACCGCCTCTACTGGCCCATAAGGTACGTATTTGGCGACATTGTAGCCTGCATTAGCCAAGTTATAAGAGATGTTATCACTCATACCCAGTAGCTGTGCAAACCATACATGAGGATCATTGTGTGGGATATTCTTTTTGCTCATCAATTCAACACAGTATAAACAGCTGTACTCATTGTGCGTTCCCAAGCAAAAAGAGATGACGTCCCGATTATCAAGACAAAATTCAATAGCCTTGTTAAAATCACGATCAGTGTCTTCTTTCGTGGCATGAATCGGATCTTGGTATTCGCTTTCACAAGCTCTGAGGCGTTCTTTTTCAAAATAGGCACCTCTTACCAATTTTGCTCCCAAACAATAACCACCAGCTTTTGCTTCACGAGTAGCTTGTTTAAGATTTTCGAGCATATCATGACGATACATCTGAAATGTATTATACACAATCGGCTTGCGAATATTGTATTTCTGCATTGCTTTATAAGCCAATTGGTCTATTACATTTTGAATCCAACTTTCTTCAGCATCTACAAAAATCTTCACTCCCAATTCAGAAGCTTTTTGGCACAAATTATCTACTCTCTTTTGCATTCGTTCATAAGCCGCTTGTTCTTCTTTACTAAGTGGTTCTCCTGCTTGAATTTTTTCCATCAGCGGGGTAGAGCCTACTCCTGTCACCTTAAAAACTGAAAACGGCACAGCATCAGTTTGGCTTGCTTTTTCAATGGTGAGTAAAACTTCTGTCGTTGTTTTATCAAAACTACGTTCATTGTCTTCTCCTTCAACCGAATAGTCTAAAATTGTACCAACACCAGACTTAGCCAAATTTTGTATGGTTTTATCACACTCTTTGATGTCCTCACCGCCACAAAATTGGCCAAACAAAGTGGTTTTTATGAGCTTTTTAACAGGCAATCGCAATAAAAGCGAGAGTTTTATAAAAAAAGTTCCTAATTTTACAAGCCAAACCTGATTCATCATAGAGAATAACCAATAGGTTTTCTTGAGTTGAAAGTTAGACTTGGACGAAAACGCGACCGAAGTGTCTTCAAACGAAACGTCTGCTTGAGGCGACTCAACACTTATAGGCATAGTTGTAATGTTTTGTTGATAAAAAATCGGGTTACCAAAACAACGACGTATCGAAGCTTGGATTACCAAAACGGATACAAAATTACGAAGTTTTAATCGCTTTCAAATTGTTAATATTAAGATTGTTGTACTAATTAATTTTTCTCAGTTATGAGTGCCACCTTAGAAATTTTACCGATGAGCTCGTGGGTTGATACGGGAGGAAAGCCGCTCGTCATCGCAGGGCCATGTAGTGCCGAAACAGAAGACCAAGTGCGCGACACCGTTCGTCAAATCAAAGCAGAAGGATATGCCAACGTAATCAGAGCGGGGGTATGGAAACCTCGTACTCGTCCGGGCAGCTTTGAAGGAATGGGCGAAGCAGCGTTGCCTTGGTTGGTAGATGCTAAACAAGAAACTGGATTGCCTATTGCCGTTGAAGTAGCAACGCCTCAGCACATTGAGCTTGCACTTAAATACGGCGTCGATATTTTGTGGGTAGGTGCTCGTACCACCGTTAACCCATTCAACGTACAAGACCTGGCCGATGCGCTTCAAGGAGTGGATGTACCTGTGCTTATCAAAAACCCAGTAAACCCTGACCTAGCGTTGTGGATTGGTGCGTTTGAGCGTATCAACCGCGCTGGTATCAAGAAATTGGGCGCTATTCACCGTGGTTTCTCAAATGCGCAAGAAACAAAATACCGTAACTCGCCCATGTGGAACATCGCCATCGAACTCAAAACTATGTTCCCTGAGCTCCCGATGATTGGTGACCCAAGCCACATGGCAGGTAAGCGTGCGTATTTGTTTGAGTTGGCACAACGTGCATTAGACTTGAACTACGATGGTTTGATTATCGAGTCTCACCGTGACCCAGACAAAGCATGGTCGGATGCTTCTCAGCAATTGACGCCACATGCTTTGGGCGAAATGTTGCACGAATTGCACGTTCGTAAAGCTGAATATGGAACCGATTACCAAAGCCAATTAGATACCTTGCGTAGCAAATTGGATAACCTTGACCGCGAATTGCTCGAAGCTTTGGGTACGCGTATGTCATTGGTGGAACAACTTGGCGAATACAAGCGTGATAACAACGTAGCCGTTCTTCAAATGGATCGTTGGAGACAACTTCGTAAGAACCGTGCAGATTTGGGTAAACAACTTAACTTGTACCCAGATTTCGTAGAAGAATTGTTTGAGTTGATTCACATGGCTTCTATCCGTAAGCAAACCGAAGTAATGAACAACGAACCAGCTGCTTAATACAGTCAGGTAAGTCATTCGTATATTTAGAAGCCTCTTCCCTAACAGGAAGGGGCTTTTTTATGCCAAAATGAAATGATTCATCGGCAAATCTGCGTATTAAGTAGCATTGCTTTCGGCTTTACTTCCCTTTTTTGTATTTTTGAATGAAAACCAATTTTACTTTCTCATGAGAAAAATTTCCTTCATCATCTCACTATTTTATGCAGGACTGACTTGGGCTCAAGCACCCACCATGCCCAACTATCACGCCAATGACCGTTTCGAACAATTGGGAACGGCGCTTCCTACACCCAATACTTACCGAACGGCTTCGGGAGCGCCTGGAAAAGATTATTGGCAACAGCGTGCCGATTATGACATCAAGGTGGAACTAGACGAGGCCAATAATAAAATCATTGGTACCGAAACCATTACGTATTTTAATCAGTCACCCGACGCGCTGCCTTACGTGTGGATTCAGCTCGATCAAAATTTGTTTGCCAAAAATTCCCCTGGGCCGATTACTAGAACAGGAGATTTGGGAAATCAAACAACGATGACGAGTCTTTCGACTATTACCGATATGAATTACTCGAATGCGGACTATGGTTACAATATTCAGTCGGTCAAAGATGCAAAAACGGGAAAGCCGCTTCGCTATACCATTAACCAAACCATGATGCGGATTGATTTGCCGCAGCCGCTGTTGCCTAAACAAAGCTATTCGTTTTCTATTGATTGGAATTACCGCATCGTTGAGGTTGCCAAAGGTGGACGCCGAACAGGTTTTGAGGTTTTCAAAGATGGCAATAACGTCTATGAAATTGCGCAGTTTTATCCTCGCCTTTGTGTGTATGACGATGTAACGGGCTGGCAACACAAGCAATACTATAGCCAAGGAGAGTTTGCGTTGTCGTTCGGAAATTTCAAATTGGCCATTACTGTACCCGATGACCACGTGTTAGGAGCTACGGGCGAGTTGCAAAATGCCGCTCAAGTGTTGACACCGACGCAACTGAAAAACTATGAAAAAGCTAAGACTTCAGACAAAGTAGTGGTGATTGCGTCGCAAGAGGAGCGAGAAAAAGCCGAAAAAGGCAAACCATCGGGTAAAAAAACGTGGATTTTTAAGGCCGATAACGTTCGTGACGTAGCCTTTGCCACTTCACGTAAATACATTTGGGATGGTAAAATGCAGGATGTAGCGGGCAAAAAAGTATTGTGCATGTCGTTTTATCCTAAAGAGGGAAATCCACTTTGGGGAAAATACTCGACCGAAGTCGTGGCCCATACTGTTAAAACTTATTCAAAGTTTTCGGTGGACTATCCTTATCCCGTAGCGATTTCGTGCCACGGTCCCATTGGAGGGATGGAATACCCCATGCTTTCTTTTAATGGCGGTCGCCCTGAAGCAGATGGTACGTACTCGGAAGCAACCAAATACGGCATGATTGGGGTGATTATTCACGAAGTAGGTCACAATTTCTTCCCGATGATTGTCAACAATGACGAACGTCAATGGATGTGGATGGACGAAGGGTTAAATACGTTTGTGCAATATTTGACCGAAAAAGAGTGGGACAAAGACTATCCAACGCGTCGTGGTGAGCCCCAAATGATTGTGGATTACATGAAACAAGACCCCAAAAACTTGGTGCCGATCATGACCATGTCCGATAACCTCATCAACGCGGGAGCAAGCGCCTACGCGAAGCCAGCTACCGCCCTCAACATTTTGCGCGAAACGGTCATGGGGCGTGAGTTGTTTGACTACGCTTTCAAAGAATACAGTCGCCGTTGGGCCTTTAAGTCGCCTACACCTGCCGATTTGTTCCGTACTTTGGAAGATGCTTCGGGTGTGGATTTAGATTGGTTTTGGAAAGGTTGGTTCTACGGCGTAGAGCCCGTTGACCAAGATTTGGTAGAAGTAGAATGGTTTGCCCTAGACACGCAAAACCCTGAAATAACGAAGGCAGAACAGCGGGCAGCAGCCAGCAGTAAGCGAGAAACAATTGCTCGTCAGCGCGATAAAGACTTTATCAAAGAGTCGGTGGTAGAGAAAAATCCTGACATGAAGGATTTCTATAACTCGTATGACCCCTATAAAGTGACGGACGCCGATAAGAAAAAATACGAAACTTATTTGGCAAGCTTAACACCCGATGAGCGTAAATTGGTCGAATCAGGTTTGAATTTCTATACCTTGAAAGTAAAAAACAAAGGTGGTTTGCCAATGCCAGTGATTGTGAAAATGCAATTTGAAGACGGTACGGATTCGGTAGCGCGCTTCCCAGCGGAAATCTGGCGTTTGAACGACCAACAAGTATCGAAAGTTATCACAACCAAGAAAAAAGTGGTACAATGGACGTTAGACCCGTTCCGTGAGATTGCCGACATCGACGAAGAGAGCAACAGCTTCCCACGTCAGCCGACGAAACCAACGCGCTTCCAATTGTTCAAAGGAGGAGGTTTCCAACGTGGCAGCAACCCAATGCGCGAAGCCCAGCAAAGCCAACAGCCAAAATCAGGGCAACAGGGCGGGGCAAAGAATTAGTGTTTTTTTACCACTAAGGTACACTAAGGGGATTCTTTTCTTAGTACCCCTCAGTGCCTTAGTGGTTTAAGAATAAATGATAGATGACTTCCAAAGTAGCTTACCGTTTTTACCCTTCGTTGCTCAACACCTACTCACGGTTTTTGCAGGGGAAAATCAGTGAGCAGGACGTTTTAGACCGTATCAATCGGGTGCCTATCCCACAAACCGAAGCCCAGTTTAGGGGGGTATCGTTTGAAGACGCGGTTTTGAAAAAAATTGGCGAAGAGCAATTTGACCCGCAAATTATTGCAACCGTTCGCCAAAAACTCCCTTCTCCCATTGTAAAAACCCAAGCCTACTGCCAATATCAAGTAGGCGATGTGATGATTTATGGCTTTGTAGATGTACTAGGGCGTAAAGAAGCCGTTGACATCAAAACTACGTCCCACTACGAAACCCAGCGGTTTTTACAAGACCACCAAAACTTCTATTTACCCGCTCTTTACGGCCGTGGAGTCCGTCAAATGCGCTATTTGATAACCGATTTTGTCGGCGTTTATGAAGAAATCTATCCCGCTTCTGCCGATTTTGAAGGGCAGTTGGAGGAACTGTATTCGTTCAAGATGTTTCTGGAAGAACACCGCGAGCAAATAACGGATGCAAAGATTTTTGCCAAAAAGAAGTAATTTGGCAGCTAGGAGGCCGCAATTCCTTCATTAAAATCATTCAAAATGAAAAGTTTTTGGACATTCTGTATTGGAATGGCGTATGCGGCTGCCATTTTTGCACAAAAAAATCCCACAAAAGACTCTAGCACCCGAGAGGTACCTATGAAACTCTGGCAAAAAGAAACGACTTCCATCTCCGAAAAAATTGAGAAATTCACCGTCGGGCGTGACCGTGAAATGGACTTGTATTTGGCTCCTTATGATGTGCAAGGAAACATCGCACACGCCACCATGCTCGAAAGAGTAGGGCTTCTTACGAGTGATGAGTTAAAAGTGTTGAGTGAAGAGTTGAAAGCTATTTACCAAAATATTCAAGCAGGGAAGTTTGAGATTGAGGACGGCGTTGAGGACGTACACTCGCAAGTAGAGCTAATGCTTACGCGCAAATTGGGCGATGTCGGTAAAAAAATCCACAGCGGCCGTTCACGCAACGACCAAGTGTTGGTGGATATGAAGCTCTTTACGCGCAGTCGGTTAGAAGAAGTTGCGCAGGCTTCTAAAAAACTGTTCGATTTGTTAATTAAACGCTCAAATCAGCATAAAAACGACCTTTTGCCTGGTTACACTCACCTCCAAATCGCGATGCCATCGTCGTTTGGCCTTTGGTTTGGTGCTTATGCCGAAGCGTTGGTGGATGACATGAGCATGATTCAAACGGCTTATAAGTTAGCCAATAAGAATCCGCTTGGTTCGGGGGCGGGCTACGGTTCTTCGTTTCCATTGAATCGTACGATGACCACCGAATTGTTAGGTTTTGAAACCTTGCATTACAACGTAGTGTACGCCCAAATGTCACGCGGGAAAACGGAACAAACAGCTCTAACAGCCATTGCAGCCCTGTCGGCGACCTTGTCGCGATTGGCGATGGACGTGTGCCTCTACAATAGCCAAAACTTTGCGTTTGTCACCCTTCCTGACGATTTGACTACGGGAAGCAGCATCATGCCGCACAAAAAGAACCCCGACGTTGCGGAGCTATTACGGGCTAAAACCAACCGTTTGAAGACGTTGCCAACCGAACTCACGATGGTTATGAGCAATTTGCCATCGGGTTATCACCGCGATATGCAGTTGTTGAAGGAACTGTTGATGCCTGCTTTCGAAGAAATCTTGGATTGTTTGGACATCACGCATTTTATGTTGGAACATTTGCAAGTAAAGCCCAATCTGTTGGTCGATGCCAAATACGACTTGTTATTTAGCGTGGAGCGTGTCAATGAATTGGTCGTCAAAGGCGTTCCTTTCCGGGATGCGTATCGTCAAGTAGGCAAAGAAATAAATGAAGGTACTTATCACGCTTCCCGCGACCTCAAACATACCCACGAAGGAAGCATTGGAAATCTATGTAACGACCACATCAATAATTTAATGAATGCCGAAATGGAGCGTTTTGGATTTGAAAAAGCCCATGCGGCAGTGGAAAATTTATTAAAGTAAACGTGAAAGCTTTGTTAAAGCCTAACACTTTGGCAAAGCTTTAGCAATAACTCAATCCCAATGCCACTTGTTACCATTCGCTCTTTGTGGTTATTGGCGAGTTTTTGAGACCAGTCCACCATTCCTCCATCAGCTATTTCATATTCGACCTCGTTAATCGTAACCAAAACTTTAAACTGAAGGTGTTTGTAGTAAGGTTGTTGGATATCCTCTTGTATAAAATCTATCCCTTTGATTTCTGTCAAAATACTGTCGTATAACTTCCCAAAAATCATACTGGATTGGGTGGATTTTAAGCTTACTCTTACGGTCTTTACTTCAGGAAGGTTTTTCAAGTAGGTTGTAATGAATCGAATATGCTCGATCAAATGCTGTTTTTCAAACGCTAAGCTTCCTGTATCTCTTCCTCCTGTGACCATACAAAAAATCTTGAAATGAGCCGTAAAAGGAGGTTTTACATAAGGCGTTCGCAGATGCCGATGGACAGTGCATAATCGAGTATAGGTTGGGGGGAAGTTAGCTTGTCTGCGGCGAAGTGTGCTTTCTAACGCCAACGCATTGGTAGCATCTGCCATTACTTCTGTACCTCGTAATGCCGAAAGCACTTTGTCTTGATTGACCGTTGCGACGATCGAGCAAGCTCCTAAAGGACTTACTGGCGATAATTCCAATGGCTCAAATCCCGATAGTTGTGCTTGTTGAAGTAGCTGTGCTTCAAAGGTCAGTAAATCCAAAAAGTTGACGTTAGCAGGACGAGTAAAACGATGTTTTGTATAATTCCTCATCAAATCACTTGGAGAAATTTGCTCTGTTTTTTCACGCATCACTTCCATCATCAACGAATTGAGGTCAGAAGAAGGCATTTTGGCTAATAAATTTACCAAATCAGAGGCATCGGCTTCCTTCTGAATACGTTCGACTATTTTGTTATTCATAGGGTAAATCATTCAATTCCATTGATTTCAATAAATCCCAAATAATATCACTTTCAAAACCACGGCTGAGTACAAATCGTACCAGTTTTTGTTTAGTGGCAGTAGGTTCGCCTTTGAGGGTATGTGCTTTTTTGATGAGTAAATCTTGTAAAACAGCCTCGTATTCGTCACCATCTATTTCGGTAAGCCCCTTTTGAATCAAGTCATTCGACAAACCACGGAGTTTCATTTCTTGACGAATTTTCAAGCGCCCCCATTTTTTTACCCGAAATTTTCCCCTGGCAAAAGCCCGCGCAAACCGTTCTTCGTTGAGGTAATTTTGGGCAATCAATTCGTGAAGAATGGGTTCCATCTCATCATCAGTGATTTCGAGCTCGTGCAGCCGTTGTTTTACTTCTTTGGTACTCCGTTCTTGGTAAGCACAAAAGGCCGCGGCTTTGACGAGGGCTTGTTTTTGGCGTTCAGTCATTTATGAATTGTTTTGGCAAAAATAACAATAGAACTTTTAGAACATAGTCCGTAAATTGCAGCGTTTTTCCAAACCCCTCTAACATCCTTTTAAAATGCCTCCCCATAACTTCCGTTGGCGGATAGTGTTTCTACTTTTCTTGATTACGACA
>JBDHXS010000094.1:0-14367 GCA_039810845.1 Runella sp.
GTTTTTGGGCAAAATACGCTTCTCCCCAGCGCCAATCAATTAACAAGTGTTTGGTCAGAAAACTCGCCACTATCATCCTGACTCGATTGTGCATAAAGCCCGTAGCATTCAGTTCGCGCATACCTGCATCCACAATCGGGTAACCCGTACGACCTTCGCACCATTTTTTGAATTGAGCTTCATCGTGCCGCCATTCAATTTGGTCGTACGCTTCCCGAAAAGCCTTGCCTTGTCCCACGTGGGGAAAATGCCAGAGAATTTGCATATAAAAATCCCGCCAAATGAGCTCATTGAGAAAAGTTTCGTTCAATTTTTGGGCTTCCCGCGCCAGTTCTCGAATCGAAATGGTCCCAAAACGCAAATGCACACTCAAACGCGAAGTGCCTGGAATAGATGGGATGTCGCGACGCTCTTTGTAGTTTTGAAGTAATTCCTTTCTCACCGTTTTTGATGGAAAAGTTTGTCCAACGGCCTCAAATCCCATGCTTTGAAGCGAGGGTATTTCGGGCGGGATTGTTTTGAAGAATTGGCTAAAATAAACCTCCGTAGGGTATGATTTTAAGTAAAAGTCATTGACCGTTTCTTTCCACTTGCGACTATAGGGCGTAAAAACAGTGTAAGGAGTTCCTGCTCCGCTGAGTATTTCACTTTTCTCAAAAATACACTGATCTTTGTGGGTATAAAACGCAACCCCCTGACTATTAAGAAGTTCTTTTACAGCGTTGTCGCGCTCAAGGGCGTAAGGCTCATAATCGTGGTTGGTGTGGACTTCGGCAATATCGTATTGTTCGACGAGTTGTTTCCAAACCTCCAACGCTTTACCATGGTTTACCACCATACCGCTTCCCATTTGTGTGAGTTGGGTTTGTAATTCTCCAATCGCTTGGTGAATAAACTCCACACGGCGGTCGTATTTATTCTCAAGTTTGTCCAAAATTTCGGTATCAAAAATAAAAACGGGTAAGACAGGGTTGCCCGATTTGAAGGCATAATAGAGTCCTGCGTTGTCGTGCAGACGTAAATCGCGACGATACCAAAAAAGTGTAATCGGTTGGTTCATAAAAAACAAAATCTGTTTTCAACAAACTGTGCTGGTTCAAAAAATGTTTTCGGAAGTAAAAAAATAACTTTTGATGCTTTTTGGTAAAAACGACATTTCCAAAACCATGAATCTTTCCAACTCTCGCCGCGATTTTGTCAAAACTGCCGCTGCTACCCTGCTTGCGCCTTCCATCATCACTTCCGTTAAAGCTCAGCCTGCTGATGGCGACATTATTGGCCACGGTTCGCATCGTTATAAAATTCAGGCCAATTGGGGTAAACTCGACGCCTCTAAATTTCCTGTGAAAAACTGTCACGAAATGGTGATGGACAGTAAAGGGCGATTGATCATGGTGACAGATGAAACCAAAAACAATATTTTGGTTTATGACAAATCGGGAAAGCTTCTGGATAGTTGGGGCCACGAGTATCCTGGTGGGCATGGCCTTACGCTTTGGAATGCTAATGGCGAAGAGTTTTTATTTATTTGTGACCCCAATTCCAATAAAGTCACTAAAACCGATATCAAAGGCAAGGTACTTTTTACCATAGAGCATCCCTCTAAGATAGGAGCCTATAAGCCAGAAGATAAGTTTTTGCCTACTGAAACCGCCATTGGTCCTAATGGAGATATTTATGTAGCCGACGGCTATGGTTCACAATGGATTTTGCAGTATTCTTCTAAGGGAGAGTTTATTCGTAAATTTGGTGGTTCTGGCGATGGTGACGATCAATTTTCTACGGCACATGGTATTACCGTTGACTATCGCAACAAAGCCAATCCAACGTTAATCATCACTTCACGCGCTCACAACGCCTTCAAACGTTTTACTTTAGACGGCAAATACCTTTCAACTATTTTTATGCCTGGCGCATTTGTATGTCGCCCTGTGATTCATGGCGATCATTTATTTGCTGGCGTGTGCTGGTCGCGTTTGCGTTATTTGAACCAAACCAATAATTCTGGCTTCGTGACCATATTGGATAAAAATGACAAAGTAGTATCCAATCCAGGCGGTACCAAACCCGAATACCGCAACGGTCAGCTTCAATTGATGGTTCAAGACAAACCTGTGGTTGACGGCATCTTAATGCACTGCCACGATGTGTGTGTTGACAACGACGAAAACATCTACATCTGCCAGTGGAATGCCAAACAGACCTACCCAGTTAAATTAGCAAGAATATAAAAAGGAGTAGAATAGACAAATTATTGGGGATTTTTGGGGTACTAATGCCACAAGGTTGACATTAGTACGCTTTTTGTATTAACTTTAGTAGAGAACCTGACAAAGTTATTCAACTTGTCAGATAAACACTACAAACGCCGATGAAACTCTTTTTGACTACGCTACTTACTTTCGTTGCGCTTGTGTCACAAGCGCAATGCCGCCCAGCTACTGCCCAAGAAAACGAAGCCTACGAACGGGTTGTAAAAGAACTTCAACGGCAATTTACATCTAAGACGCCCAACGGCAACTGGAAGATATTCGATGAGAAACACTCCATGGGAAGCTTGGAAGTGACATCAGAATGGGGAGGGTTCGTTCACCTCTGCACCGACCGCTATGACCTTATTATGGAACTTAGTAACGTAGCTACTACTCGAAAAGCAGAATTGGATACCTTAAAACCTGCTACAAAGCAAGAAGCATCGCTTTATGTACCACGTGATACCATGTACCGCGAAACCCCTAATGCCATCGCTCAAAGAGCCAACGACACTTATTCTGTAAGCGTAGAAATGAACCTTGGCAACTACCGCCTACAAGATACGGAAAGCGCACGTCTGGTTGAAAATTCTCAAGCCATCTCAATAGCAGGTATTCCCTTGGCCTTAGAAGTACGCCTCAAACCCGATCTTCAAGGGGCTGTCGGTCGCCAAGAAACAGTGGTTTTGTTGGGTGGTTGGAATACAAAGCCTGTTCAGAAAGGACAAGACACGCGTTACCAGCCCTCTTTCCGAAAAGGAGGAAATCTGGTCGAAAATTTGGCGGTAACCATCACTGCTCCTTTCGACCTTGCCCGCCAAATTGTGAAACAAATTGACTGGAAAGCCATTAATGCCGTTTTGTTAAAGTAATCTCTGATAAGTACTTTGATTCTCTGTGTGAAAATATTTCTAAATCTTAAAAATCGAATAGGCTAAATCTCGGGTAGAAGACAAATCAAATGTATAGGTATTAGTAGAGTTAGGAACCTTAACCCGAACTTTGTAATTCAGCGTCCCAGTAGGTAGTTTGCCTGCAAGATGTGTAAACAAAAAAGTCTGCTGCTGCGCATTGTACGAGCCAAAAACCATCGGATAAGGCTCATTATTTTGGTAAAACCCTCCCATCCACCAGCCATTATAGTGTGCTTCAAAGGGTTTTTGGGGATAGCCGCCCGTAATCCATGTTTGCCCGCCATCGGTACTTATATCTGTGAAAATCAAAATTTGATTTTCTATGTGCGTTTTGTAGGGAGCTATTTTTTTCTGGGCCAGAATAATACTTTCCCGCACCATAGGATTGACTTTCCCTACGGTATTAGCCTCCCAATTGACCACACCATAGTTCTGCAAATTAGCAAACCCAACAACGGCGTCATAAATCCGCTGTTCAAAAATATCAGTGGTTGCCAGCGAGTAAGGCCCAAAATTATAGGTACGAGGGGTAGGCTCCCAGTTAATAAAACCCAATTTGGTCGGTTCTTGATAACGAGCACAATAAAGTGTACTCCAAATCAATAACAAAAAGTGGTCATCCGTCTGCCAAGTAAGTTCAGGTGAAGAAGTAGTTAATTCAATTGTGTGTGTACCTATCGGAAACGTAACTTCGGCATAGCCTCGCCAATGTTGAAATGTAACACGATATTCGCGATCGGCCAGTCGAAGACTCCCATCTTGCGCATGAAGAGAAATGCGAGCGCGACGGTTGCCCGTAGTCGGATCAGAGCCTATATCAATGACATGATAGCGCGTGGGGACTCCCGTGGTTATATTGGTTTTGGGTGTATTTTTTAACCTAATAATATCTGTATTACCCCAATAATTGTTTTCGGAATCATACTTCAAAATAGCCCACATTGCAAATTGCTGTACAAAATCCCAGCTTTCCATGTAGTTTAACTCCTCGTTTACAGCCCGATTATTGAAACTATTCCGAAGTTTCCAAATCGGGTTGTTGGGGCTACTCCACCCAGAATTTGGATTTCCGTTATCATCAAATTGTTGAAAAATAAAAGGATCCATCTGATTGATAGGCCCTGCTCCATACTGCCAGATTTTGGCATTTTTGCTATACAATTTTGTTTTATAAAACAACTCGGTAAAAACATAACTCCAGCGATGTTGGACATAATCAAAAAACTGAGTATCGTCCAAATTATTGAAATTGGGGTCAGTACCACCATTTAAATGATGACGGTACTTACCATTTTCCCATACTTGTCGCCCTCGAAGAATAGAAATCCATTCGGCATTAGAAAAAGTTTCGATATCCCAACGTAAAAAGCCCATACGAGAATCGCCAGCATATTTTGCTCTGCGATCTATCTCATACGCTGTTAACAAAAATGGATTCCATTTTCCCGCTTCATCTATGTTTTCAATTGTAACGGTAACAAAGGGGGCTTTAAAACAACGAAAACGCTGCCCTTGTGCGGAAAACGTCCGATTAGGGTCAGGCAAATAAATAGGGTTTTTTCCAAATGACTCTCCATCCACCGTAAAGGCATCTCTAAATGCTCCCTCATTAATATCAGCATAACGATTTTCTTTAGGTTTACCTTCACCCACCCCACCAAAAAATGCCTTAAAGCCAAAATCTCGAAAATCAGTAATATCATCCCAAACTACTTTTTGGGGTTCAAACAACTTTAGCAAGTGCCGAAAGGGTTCATTTGTAGCAGTACTTGATAAATCAAACGTGCCCAACTTAAAAGCAGGTGTATAACCTTGAGGATACCCCCCTTCATCGGGTTCGTAAACAATTTCTTTAGGAATACCTTGCCCCAATAATATTCCTGAAAGGAGTTGTATAAGTAGGACGATATAAAATCTACATTCCATTGTTCTGTCTTTATATCTCAAAATTTCACACCTGAAAACAGCCCATTATTGATATTCCAAAGAATTTTATCCAAAGCGTTCACTTCTCCGTCCATGTTGGCATCACTTAACAAATAGCGTGCAAATAGCCCATTCTCACGTTGCCAACTCGAAATATCATTGGCATTCACTTCATTGCTGACTACTGATTTTTGAAAATCTCCCGCATACATCATAAATCGGGTGTCGGCATACTTTTGACCAATAGCAGGCATATTGGGGGGAATGTAGGCCTGATTAATGGTAAAATCATAAAAGAAACCACCGTTAATAAATAGAGTAGGGGTTGATGAAACTATGCCAATATGATTGCGATGTTCTACCGCTACATAATAATTTGTAAAGTCCTTTAGACGACTCGGACACCCGGTAACAACTGAAACCCCATCGTTTTGGAGTAAGGCAGCTGCTTTAAACACGGTGCTGGCGGGGTCTTCTGGATTGGTTCGGAGAGATACTAACACCCAATCTGTGATATTTGGCTCGTAATTACTCACTATTTCATTACCATTGTAATACCATGAAAATCCCGAATACGGCTGCTTAGCTGGTGTTTTTAGCCCCAAAGGATTAACGGGAGTTTGACCAGGCAAAAGTCCTTGCTCATTTAATTTAGTAGTCATACTACCAATTCCATACCGATAGGCTCCTTCTAATAGTACCCTAATGCTCCCCACACTTTCGGGAAGTAAAATAGTTCGCACAGTTATTTGGGTTGTACTTGTGCATCCACTACCTAATTGTGCGGTTAAATAAAAATCTGTTTTAGTAGAATCAAGCATTACACTTGTCGGAGTAGATATAATAGCCCCATCAAATCCCCCTTTTCTCCAAACTGGATTTACAAAACTACTATAATTGGAAACCATCAAAGGCAGTGAAATAGGGCCAGTATGGCAAATGGTAGTATCTGAAGGTGCTTTTAATGATAAACATGACTCAAGCTTCCAAACCTCCGTCCCTTTTTTTCCGTCGTCAGCAGTAAAGTAAATCGTATCTGCTATTGAAATCATATTACCAATAGCACTACCTACTTCTCCTGTTTTCAATTCCAGAACAATTGATGTACCAGCTTCTTTCCCATCTGACTTCCAAAGCTCCTGTCCACTTGTACCATCATTTGCAGCAAAATAGACGTTTCCTTTTATATCATTAAACATCAAAGGATTACTACCAGACCCTTCTCCACCAGGTCGAATATTTTTTATCATAGCCGTCCCAGCTGTGGTTCCATCTGATTTCCAGAGTTCTTGCCCCGTTATTCCATTAGTAGCTGAAAAATACAATGTACCTTTTATGTTTTTCAAGTAGCGAGGTGCACCACTCGCACCTCCAAGCTGAATATCAGCCACCAAAGTAGTCCCTGTAGATGTACCATTTGATTTCCAAAGCTCAATACCTCGCTGACCATCATTGGCAGCAAAATATAATATTCCATTGACGTTTGTCAAAAAATGAGGTGTTGCATTAAAACTTCCAGGCCAAATATCCTTTACCATGACAGTGCCACTTGCCGTCCCATCTGATTTCCAAAGCTCAACGCCATTGATACCGTTATCAGCAATAAAATAAAGGATGCCATTTACGTTTGTAAGTGATTGAGGAGAGCTGCTTGCTTGTCCTGAATTAATATCTTTCACAAGTACCGTTCCTGCGGCTGTACCATTGGATTTCCACAGTTCATAGCCATTGACACCATCATTGGCAACAAAATACAGCGTACCATTAATGTTAGTAAGATTTTGTGGATTACTTCCCTCAGTCCCAGTAATAATATCTTTGACCAATACTGTTCCAGCATCCGTACCATTGGACTTCCAAAGTTCACTGCCACGAGTGGCGTCAGTAGCTACAAAATACAACGTTCCATTGCCATTGGTAAGACCACTGGGCATACTTCCTGCACTACCTGTGTAAATATCTTTAACTCGAAGCGTACCTGCTGTTGTTCCATCTGATTTCCACAATTCAAACCCAAAATGAGGTTGATCTGCCACGAAATAAAGAAGATTTCCTACGCTGGTTAAACCGTAAGCCGTTCCTCCCAAATCGGTAATTTTTACAGTTCCCCCTGATTTGCCATTTGATTTCCAAAGACTGGTAGTCGTTCCATTTTGTTTTGCTGTAAAAAACAAAGTGCCAGTATGGTTGGTTAAAAAACGAGGGTCGCTTCCCAAAGTCGCAGTCGCCAAAAGAGATGTAGGATCGGCTATCGTATTGATGTCTTTTAAAGGAAGAGGAAATTGTGCTCGTGAAGGATTTAGAAACAATAACGAAATCAAAAAAGTAAAATAAGCATGGAAAAGCTGATTATAGTTAACAGATAATCCATGACAAATTGCCTGCCATCTAATGATGCAGTTCAGACAATCAAAAGTTTTAGAAAAATGTATCTTCACAGGCACTTAGTTTTCTGAGTATCAAGAAAAAAGATACCCCTTGAGAAATGGGTAAAGTTTCTTGAGTTACAGCAAAAAAAATGCCAAAATGAACTAGAATTAGGGTTTCTATCCAAATAGCCACTCTATGGCTTTTGGAAACTCTTTTCCCCACCGAAGTTCGGTATGTTCTCCTTTAGGGTCTAATGAAAGTTTAAATTGCAGGCGATTCGGCGACCAACCTTGACGTTCTACAGCTTCTTTCAAACGCTCTACACTCGGAATCATGTAGCGTCCTTCTTTCCCCCCTGCATAGACGTACACCTTAGTTTCCAGCGGATTAAAGAATTCGATAGAATCAAAATATATTTTATCCGAGACCCAAAGAGAAGGCGAAAACACCATTAATCTTCCAAGCGTTTCGGGGTACATCAGACCTGCATAAATACTGATAAGGCCGCCCATAGAGCTACCACCAATGCCCGTAAACTGTCGTTCGGGGCGTGTACGGTATTTTTTATCAATATAAGGTTTAAGTGTTCTGACAATAAAGTTGGCATACTTTTTACCAGAACCTTTACCAAACTTAGGATGAGTATAAGGAGCAAACTCGTGTAAACGGTCTTCGTCAGCGTGGTCAATAGCGACAATAATAATATCTCCTTTGCCTTGTTCTGCCAGAATTGCCATCTTTTTATCAATCTCCCAATTACCATACACCGACCCGTTGCCAAAGAGATTTTGACCATCTTGTAAATAAAGTACGGGGTAAGATTTAGTGGAAGTATGATAATCATGTGGTAGTAAAATACGTATTCTACGTTTACGTCCCAACTGAGGAATTTCAAAAGCCTCAGATACAGTTTCGATAGTAGGCACAAAATCAGCATCAAAAGCTTGTCCATTTTTGCGCCAATGTGGCACAAAATCTCGTTGTATCGTGCTTTTTATACGAATTTTTCGATTTTGCGGAGTTTCGCCAAAAGTATCTAATTCAACTTGATCCCATCCACCACGGGTATATTTGTACTCAAGAGGTTGGTCAAAACGAAAATCAGGGGGAAATTGAAAGTGATATTTTCCAGCTTCAATTTTTTGCATCCGAAAATGCTCTATATCGGGATACCACTCGCAAAAATTACCAGAAACAAACACAGGTCGCTCATCATCAACGGGAGTTGTCAATTCAAGCGCCAAAGACGCATATCGGTTACTCATTCCTCGCAGGTTAAATGTGTCAGGTAAACACGTACAAAGATACGAATGTTCCAAAAAAAAATTAAAAAGTCTAATCCTCTAAACTATTTATTTGAAGATTGCTGATACCAGTGTCGAATTACTACTTTTTGAAGCTCTCGTTTAATGATTAACTCAGTTAAAGGTCTCAAATTAGAATAAAGTGCATTAGGAATGGTCTTTTTTATTTGTTTTTCGGTCAAATCTACCCGATTAAGCAAATTTTTTAATGTTCCTACCCGTTTTATATGGTCATCAATTACCAATTCGATGAAATCACAAAGCCCTTCAAAAGAATAATTCTCGTCAGGATTCAACGTTAAGGGTATTTGTGCTGTTTGAAAATCTTTTATTAATTGAAGAATCAAAGCCCGCAATAAATTGGGCATAGTCAGATAATGCTCAATGGTTTGGGGGGACGATTGTGTCAGACTGTCGGTTTTGTGCGGCATAACCTATCTTGTTTAAGATTTGGCAAAATAAAACTTTTCTCCCAAACCTTCCGTTATTTGTACTCTACATTAATCGCGATTTTGTTATGCAATTTAAGTTGTTGAATCATAGAATATTTTTTTGTCTTTTCTTTACACTTTCCACTTTACACATTTTACTTCTTAGGGCACAGCCCAAAGTAAATCTAGCGCAATTGAAAGCAAAGTTTCCCAACGACGAAATGGCTTATATCAATCGTTCGGAACAAGTAAATGTAGAGCTGGCCAATGGTGCTTTACAAATTGACGTACTCCACCAAGAAGACAGGGTGTTTTTGGATGAACGCGCTAGTGTGTGGGCCGACGAACGTATTTATTTTACTGATGCCTTTCAAGAAATAAAAGACTTAGAAGCAATTTCATACGTCCCTGAAAAAGCTGGATTTAAACGGACTGTTGTTACCGACTTCAAAACCGAACGCCCCAGCCCTGGTGGAGGGATATTTTTTGATGATATGCAGGTCAAAAAATTTACCTTCCCAGGTGCTAAACAAGGAGGGATTGGGACAGTATCCTACCGCGAACGCATCAAAAATCCTTATATGCTTTCTGGATTTGTATTTGGGAATTACGTACCTGTTCTTAACAGTGATTTTTCAGTTACCTTTCCTGCATCCGTCAAGGTTTCTTACAAAACGTATGGCGATATGAAGGGAATTGTTTTCAAACAGACTACCCAAAACGGCAAAACTACCTACGCTTGGAAGGCTCAAAACCTGAAAGCATCACCACTCGAGACCGAATCACTTTCCCTAAGACATTATGTACCCCAAGTATTGCTCTTCATCGAAAGTTATACAGTGAACGGCAAAACAGTTGAGGTATTGGGGGATGTTCAAAAGCTTTTTAATTATTATAAAAGCTTGGTCAAAGATCTCAATAAAAAGCCCAGTACTCATTTACAAACCTTAACCGATTCTCTCACCAAAGGGAAAACAGAAATAGAGAAAATCAGGTCTATTTATTATTGGGTACAAGACAATGTCAAGTATATCGCTTTTGAAGAAGGTTTAGGAGGCTTTATACCTCGACAAGCAGCTGATGTATGTCTAAAACGCTATGGTGATTGTAAAGACATGGCAAGTTTGACTTCGACTATGCTCAACTTAGCAGGTATTCCAGCACACTTAGTTTGGATTGGTACACGCGATATTCCGTATCGTTATGTGGAAAACCCTTCAATGAGTGTGGATAATCACATGATTGCGGCCATTAAGCGTAACGGGCAGTGGCAATTTCTGGATGCCACCGACGATCGTATTGATTTTGGACTTCCTACTTCTCACATTCAGGGCAAAGAAGCAATGATTATGACCTCTGAAGATAAGTATGAAATTGTTCCAGTACCTATAGTACCAGCTTCTCAAAATTTCAAACGGGATTCCATTATCCTCTCCCTTGATGGAAAAACCCTGAAAGGAAAGGGTACGTTGACATTTGAAGGTTTGTGGAAAACTTCTATCAAATCAGCCATACAGTATCGCTCCGAACCCCAACGCGAAGAATATTATAAAGGACTCCTAAGCCGAGGTTCTAACAAATCTACCTTAGAGCAAAAAACAGTCTCAGGTACCAATCAACGCGATGTACCTGTCCGATTCGATTATACCTTTAAAGTGCCTGATTATGTTCAGGAAGCGGCTGGAGAACTGTTTATCAATCCCCATCTAACACGTCCTTGGGCCGATAAGCGTCAGGAGAACAGTCGTAAAAATGACTGGAAACATGAGTTTGCTCATAGTGAAGAAGACATTACTATTTTGCCAATTCCAGCTGGTTATGAAGTAACTAACTTACCAACAAATACTTCTTTTACCAATCCAGATTTTGGATTTAACTTGAGTTACGAACAAAAAAATGGACAAATAATTGTCCGTAGTAACCTGATTTTAAATACGTTACTGGTCAAAAAAACCAGTTTCCCTGAATGGAACAAAATGGTAGCCGCACTCAATGAAGCCTATAGTGAAGTAATTTCATTGAAAAAGCTGTAATTAGAAGTTTTGCGGTTTATTCTTACTTCACTAAACCGCAAATCCCAAACTATTTTTTCTTTTTTGCTAATAATCTATCCGCCAAGTCAGGGCGTTTGAGTTTGTTCAGACGACTTCGTATCAAATCCCTGAATTCAGGCTTATACCAAAAGAAAAAGCGATTCTGATTCTGTTTTTCTTCGTTTGTTTTTGCCGTGTAAACAGGCTTTAATGTATAAGGATGAACCCCAGAATAATAAATCACTTCGGCCACCGTCATAGGTGTAGGTGTAAAATCTTGCACCTGCTCCAACCGAAAACCTAAGTCCTTGGTCTCTGCTGCCAAATTAGCCATATCTGCTTCTTCACAACCTGGATGCGACGAAATAAAGTAAGGAATCAGCGGTTGATTCAAGTTATGTTTATCCGAAATTTTGTCGTATTTCTCTTTGAAGAGTTTGAAATATTTAAATGACGGCTTGCGCATCACCCGCAGGGTATCGTCGGAGGTATGCTCGGGAGCTACTTTCAATCGGCCTGATACGTGGCGCGTGATCAATTGCTCCATGTACTCGTCATGATTGTTGTCTTTGTTATTTTTGTTAAAATCATCCACCAACAAATCATAGCGAATCCCCGAACCCACAAACGCTTTTTTGACTTTAGGATGTTCATCTACTTTTCGGTAAATCTCAGTAATAGGCTTGTGAGAAGTATCTAAGTTGGAGCAAATAACCGGGTGAATACAACTTGGACTTGTACAGCGCGCACAGATAGCTTCATCCTTGCCCTTCATGCGGTACATATTGGCCGAGGGCCCACCCAAGTCCGAAATATAGCCTTTGAATTCAGGATGTTTTGTTACTTCATCCACTTCTTTCATAATAGATTTCTCACTACGTGAAGCGATAAATTTACCCTGATGCGCCGATATTGTACAAAAACTACAGCCTCCAAAACAGCCACGGTGCATATTGATGGAAAACTTAATCATTTCATAGGCAGGAATCGCACCACGATTTTTGTATTTGGGATGTGGCAAACGCGTGTAAGGTAAATCAAACGACGCATCAATTTCCTGCTCGTCCATAATTTTGAAAGGAGGATTAATGACTAAAGTTTGCTCGCCCACCTTCTGAATAATTCGATTGGCCTGCCACTTATTCGACTCTACTTCTACAATTTTGAAATTGGCAGCATACTTGATTTTATCTTCCAAACACACCTCATGGCTCACCAACTCGACCGTTTCCCAGTTTTTATGATTAGCAAGGTCAGTAGCACTGTTCTGCAAATAAGCCACTTGATTAATATCATGTAACGAAGAAAAATCTTCTCCGTTTTTCAATCGTTTCAACATTTCGCGCAAGGGCTGCTCACCCATACCATAAACCAAAAGGTCAGCTTTCGAGTCCACCAAAATAGTGGGCATCAATTTATCCTGCCAATAATCATAGTGCGTTACGCGCCGAAGAGAAGCTTCAATCCCCCCAATCAATACGGGAATGTCGGGATATAAGTCTTTTAATATATTAGTATAAACTATAGTGGCATAATCAGGCCGAAAACCTGCTTCCCCACCTGGCGTGTATGAATCGTTGGAACGAAGGCGCTTGTTAGCCGTGTAATGATTCACCATAGAATCCATACAGCCTGCCGTAACACCAAAGAAGTATTTAGGACGGCCAAACTTCTTAAAATCCCTTAAATCGTCTTTCCAGTTGGGCTGCGCTACAATGGCTACTCGAAACCCTTCACTTTCCATAATACGGCCAATAACGGCAGTTCCGAAAGCAGGATGATCAACATAAGCATCGCCCGAAATAAGCACGACATCTACTTCATCCCAACCTCTTTTTTCAACCTCTTTTTTGGTAAGGGGCAACCAGTCGGTGATGGGTCTTTCTATCATGGTCATTTGATTTTCTTGCGAAATGGAATTAATAAACGGTAATCTTAAACCAAAAATAAGCTGAAATAGTTTTTATTACCCCAAAACTGAAACAGTTCACAATCTACAATACATTCCATACTGTAAACTGTGAACTGCCCATTATAATCTTCTAATTATCGTGCTACTTCGATATTCACCATTTTGCCTTTGATGGTATTACCGCTCATAGCTTCTACTACTCTACGGGCATCGCGCTCGGGCACATCTACAAAAGAATAGGCATCAAAAATGTCAATTGAACCAATCACACGGCCTGGAATCCCTGCTTCTCCAGCAATAGCACCTACAATATCACGTGGCTGAACACGGTCTTTACGGCCTACACTTACAAAGAGACGCACCATACCAGGGTCGTTGCGTTTAGGACGATCAAAATCGCGGTCACGGTTTCCAGGTCTATCTCCTCCCCTATCACCAAATCGGCCAGAGCCTCTATCTTCACCTCTGCCACCACGCTCTTCGAATCTACCCCGTTTTTCAAACCCTCTATCGGCAGGGCGACGATCAGCATCCCATGCCAAATCGTGATCAGCAAATTCGCTTTTCTGAAGCCCCATGTTGATTTTGACTAATGCCGCTACGATTTGTTCCGTAGTGAAGCCTGTTGTGTGATGCAACATACCCAACATATCTTCGTACAAATCTAAATCGCCTACTGAAACAGCCTCTTCTACCTGCGCAATAAAACGGGCTTTACGTACCCCTACAATGTCTTCAAAGGTTGGAATAACTCCTTTATCAATTTTTACTTTGGTATAGGTTTCAATCTGGCGCAAGCGGAATTTTTCATCTTTAGCTACCAATGTCAACGCTTTACCTGTAAGGCCCGCACGGCCTGTACGGCCAATCCGGTGAACGTAATATTCTTCGTCTAATGGCAAATCGAAGTTGATAACGGCATCAATACCCGATACGTCAATACCACGAGCTGCTACGTCGGTAGCGACCAGAATATTAGCTACGCCCGAGCGGAATTTTGCCATTACTTGGTTACGTTGTGTTTGACGTAAATCACCATGCAAACTTTCTACAGAATATCCTTTGGCCGAAAGTTCTTCGGTTACTTCATCTACTTTGCGTTTGGTATTACAGAAGATAATGACCTGTTTCAAATCATAAGCATCCAACAAACGGCACGTTACCTCAATTTTGGCGCGTTGTTTTACTTCAAAATAAGTTTGCTCAATATTTTCGTTCGTTACTT
>JBDHXS010000095.1:0-14347 GCA_039810845.1 Runella sp.
AGCACGAGAGTCTGAAGGGTGAGTCATTTTTATTGTTTAATAGCTGGAAGTAAACGGTCAGTTTTTAGCTTACTAACTATTGGTTTGCAAATTAAATGATGATTTTTAGACTATCAAAGTGAAAGGGTTAATAAGCGATTGATTTTAGCTTATAATCGGCTTGTATTAAAAAAAGTGCTGCTTTTTGCAGTTTTTCTTTCATTTAAGAAATTACCTTTGTTCTATGATAAACACATTATCCATTCATAGACTGCGTAGCCTCTTTTTTATTTCGGGGCTTTTATTGTTTGTTCAGGATGCAGTACTCGCTCAGACTGCACTGGTCAATGTTGTCGTTTTGATTAAAGACAAGGAAGACAATACATTTCTAAAGGAGGTACAACTGAAAATGAAAGACTTGAAAACAGGCAAAGAATTTACTCCTGTTTTCAATAAAGCTGATAACAGTTTTTCTATTCGAGTCGCTCCTGAAACAACTGTCAGTATTTATGGAACTGCTACGGATTATACTGATGCTTCTATGAACATTCATGACATCAAATATGATAGACGAGTGGAGTTGTTGTTGTCAAAAATCAAAAAAGCTAAGTTGAAAATTACAGTATTTGATTTGGCAGATGGTCAGCCTATTTCTACTGCTACTGTAAAGGTTACCTATAAGACACCCGAAACCTCTACTCAAACCTACTCGCTGAAAAAAGGCGTGTTGCAATTTGATATATTTGATGGTCCTCATGTGATTGAATTATTGGCCACTGCATCAGGATATGCTTCAATCAGCAAAAATATGACTATTGAAACCACTACTGGCGCAGGAAAAGAGTATGAATTTACAGCAAAACTGGAACGCATTCGCAAACCAGAACCTGTTGTGTCAACTCCTGAAAAGAAAATGACCTCTGAACAAAAAAGTGAAAGACCTTCTTTTGAAAAGCTTGAAAAAGGTAAGGTATTTGCCCTGAATAATATCTATTTTGATCAAAGTAGTTCTATTTTAAAACCAGAGTCTTCTGTTGAATTAGATGCTTTGGCGGAAGTGCTTAAACAAAATCCATCTACTCGTGTTGAAATCCGTGGGCATACCGACAATGTGGGAGATTTTGATCTCAATGTGAAACTTTCGCGTGAACGTTGTCAATCGGTGGTTGATTACTTGATAAAAAAAGGGATAAGTGCAGACCGTTTACAGCTTGTTGGGCGTGGGCCAGTAGATTCCATTGCTCCTAATACTACTGAAGAAAACCGTAAGAAAAACCGACGTGTAGAGCTGGTAGTGTTGTGATTTACTTCCAAAAAGGCCAGCGCAATACAAAGTTTTGCTTAGGCTGCTGTTTGCGAAAAAACACCAATCCCACTGCAAATAAATCAATCGTAACCGTCACAGACGGATGGGCTTTGATATAAGTCCAAGCCATTTCCATTTCGGCAGACCAATGAATATCGTCGAAAATAAATAAACTATCGTTGTGCGCTTTTTGGAGACAGGTTTCAAAATACTGCACAGTAGGCTCATAACGATGGTTGGCATCAAAAAAGGCAAAGTCAATTTTAGGAATCAAATTTACTTGCTCAACAAGTACTTCATCAAGATTGCCAACAACGATTTCGATTTTCGATTGATGACTGTGGGTTTTGGGCTGTGGACTGCCTACTGCAAACTGTTCAAAATTTCGACGCGCTACTTTGGCTGTTTGAGGGCAACCTTCAAAAGTAACAACTTTGGATTTAGGATTGGCTACCGCCAAGTAGAGCGTAGTTAGACCCAAAGAAGTCCCCAAATCAAGGATGTATTGGTAGTCAAACTGTTGAATTAGACGGTAAAACAGCCGGCCTAATCTTGCTGATTTTTTGGAGTTTTGAGCAATATCCCGTACTTCACGCACAAGCGAATTATTTACCTTAGAACCTGCGCCATAATCAGTAACATGAATCTTTTCTCGACTTTGTAGCATTTGCTCTCGAATGGCCTCAATACCTTCGAAGCCAGCAGAAATAGGGTCTTTTTTTATAATGTTTAGGTACAAATCAAACACAAAGGGAGAATGTAAACCGTGCTCGTTTTGGGCAGAAACAAAATAAGAAAGAATGGAGCGTAGCTGCAAAAACAAGAAATTTTAAAATGTTTTTTTAATTTAAGCGATATGGGGCAATCATTACAAATTCGGGAATTGTCACCTGAAACTGCTTCCCATCCATGATACGTTCCATGAGATATGTCCCTGCCATTTTACCCACGCTGGTTCGTAAATTACAACCAGATACATATTCGTGTACTTCACCTGGCTCAAGCACAGGTTGTTGCCCCACTACACCTTCTCCTTCTACTTCTCGAATGGTACCGTTGGAATCATAGATAAACCAATGCCGCCGCAACAACTGCACAGTATGCTCACTGTGGTTTTCGATAGTAATACGGTACGTAAATACAAAGTGCGCCTGCATCGGGCTCGAATATTCGGGCTGATATTGCGTTAATACGCTCACTTTCACGCCTTCTGTAATCGCTGATGTCATGGTTTTTTGAGACTTTCCTAACTTTATAACCAAAAATAGGTTGTAATAGTTGAAAAAACCAATATTTTGCCTAAAAATTAGAAAAATGGATGTTAAAATAGATGCCTCATGGAAGGCTCATCTACAATCTGAATTTGAACAACCGTATTTTACAGAGTTGGTTGCGTTTGTAAAGCAAGAATATACATCTCAAAAAATTTATCCCCCAGGCAAATTGATGTTTAATGCTTTCGATAAATGCCCTTTCGATCATACAAAAGTCGTTATTCTGGGGCAAGATCCTTACCACGGCAAAGGTCAAGCCAATGGGTTGTGTTTTTCGGTCAATGACGGAGTTTCAATGCCGCCATCACTTATCAATATTTTCAAAGAAATCCAAGATGATTTGGGCAAGCCGTTTCCACGTACGGGCAATCTTGAGCGTTGGGCAGAGCAAGGGGTCTTGTTATTAAACGCAACCCTGACTGTACGTGAAGCCAGCCCAGGCTCGCATCAAGGACATGGCTGGGAGCAATTTACAGATGCCGTTATTGAACAACTTAATAATAAAAAAGAAGGAATAGTGTTTATGCTTTGGGGAAGGTATGCACAAGATAAAGGCCGTATTATTAATCCTAAAAAACATTTTGTACTTAAATCAAAACATCCCTCTCCGATGTCAGCAAATAGTGGTGGTTGGTTTGGAAACAAACACTTTAGTCAAGCCAATAACTATCTAAAAAGCAGAGGGTTAAAAGAGATAGAGTGGTAGGGTTGTATCTAAAGTAATAATAGTTGGGCTAGTAAATAATCAGCTACAAGTACGGCAATACAGCTATTGGTAACGGCGGCTGTAGAGGCTTGCCCTACTTCCAAAGCACCACCACGAGTAAAATAGCCCTTGAACGAAGAAATGGAGGTAATTAAGAAGGCAAAAGCTACTGATTTGATAAGAGCAAAAGGAATATTGAAAGTTCGGAAATCGTAGCGGAGTCCTCGTATATAATCTTCGGGAGTGATAACCTGGGTAGCAACCCCTGCTATATACCCTCCTAAAATGGATAAAAAACCTGAAAGAATGACAAGCATCGGGAACATTACGAGTGCGGCAACGATTTTAGGTAATACCAAATAAGAAATAGAGTTGATGCCCATTACTTCCAAGGCATCAATCTGTTCGGTGATACGCATCGTACCTAACCCCCCTGCAATGTGCGAACCCACTTTGCCCGACAAAACTACACAAGTAATTGTAGGGGCAAATTCCAAAATACTACTATCGCGTACGATAAGAGAAATGATATAATTGGGGACAAAGGGACTTACTAAGTTGTCGGCAGTTTGAACACACGTTACTGCTCCGAGAAAGGTAGCTACAATCGAAACGATAAAAACCGAATTTATACCGATTTCTATACATTCATCGAATACTAACTTCACATAAACGCGAAATTTTTCGCGGTTAGTAAGAAGCGAACCTAAAAAAATAAAATACCTGCCTAACGTTTTCATAGCTTGAAAACCTTATAGGTTTCAAAAACCTATAAGGTTTGATAGTTTGCTTAATCAACAATGAACGGATAATCTTCCTGCGTATAAACATCTGTGAAGATTTCAGAAGCATCTGGCCAAGGGGACTCTTCCGAGAATTTTACGGCTTCATCCACTTGCTGTTTAATTTTAGCATCAATAGCTGCCAGTTCTTCTTCCGTAGCGATTCCATTGGTAAGAATGGTCGCTTTTACCATCTCGATTGGGTCGCGTTTTTTGTATTCCTCAACTTCTTCTTTGGTACGGTATTTTTGAGGGTCTGACATAGAGTGTCCTCGATAGCGATAGGTTTTAAATTCTAAGAAAGTCGGTCCTTCTCCACTACGTGCGCGTTCCGCAGCCCGGCTTACTGCCTCATGAACAGCTTCTACATCCATGCCATCTACTGGCTCAGAAGGCATATCGTATGCTTCGCCGATGGTGTAAAGGTCTGTCACATTAGAAGTACGCGTTACCGATGTCCCCATAGCGTAGCCATTGTTTTCAACTACAAAAATCACGGGAAGTTTCCACGTCATTGCCATGTTGAAGGCCTCATGTAATGCGCCTTGACGTACGGCTCCGTCACCAAACAAGCAAATACAAAGGTTCTTAGTTTTGTTATATTTTTCGGCGAAAGCGATACCAGCCCCCAAGGGGATCTGCGCACCTACGATACCATGTCCACCTACGAAATTGCGTTCTTTATCAAAGATGTGCATCGAACCGCCTTTTCCTTTGGTAGTACCGGTAGCTTTTCCGTAGAGTTCGGCCATAATAGCATTAGGATCAGTGCCCAGTGCCAACGGAATACCGTGATCACGGTAAGCGGTAATCCATTTGTCATCTTTGGTAAGCGCACTTACTCCGCCCGATGAGCAAGCCTCTTGACCAATATACAAGTGGCAAAAGCCACGAATTTTTTGTTGTCCATAGAGTTGCCCTGCTTTTTCTTCAAACTTGCGCTGAAGCATCATGGACTCGTACCAGTACATGTATCTTTCTTTAGGATGGGTCGTTTTAGCTGGGGTCATTTTGGTCTTGGTTGCCATTTTTTACAATAAAATAAGGTTTTCTCTGCCAACTGTAAAGCGTAACGTCGCCTGCTGCAAACTGTTGACTGTTTAATAAAATAAGGTTTTCTTTGCCAACTGTAAAGCGTAACGGCGCCCGCTGTAAACGGCGGACTGTTTTATCTTTGCCACGCGAAAATAAGCATAAAACCTTTCAATGCCACAACTACACTTAGAAAAACTCTATCTGACCCACTTCAAAAACTACGAAGAAGGCTGTTTTGAGTTTAGTCCTCATCTTAATTGTATCGTAGGAGAAAATGGTAGTGGAAAAACTAACCTATTGGATGCCATTTATTGGTTGGGGCTAACTAAAAGCGCTTTTCAAGTACAGGATGCGTTCAGTATTCAGCATGAAGCTGAATTTATGATTGTGGACGGTATTTTTCATAAAGACTTCAAAACGATTCAGATTGCGTGCAGTTTACAGCGTGGACAACGAAAAGTGATATTATCAGATAAAAAACCGTATGAACGCATCAGTGAACATATCGGATTGTTTCCTATTGTGCTTGTAGCACCTAACGATACAGATTTGGTACGGGAGGGCAGTGAAGAGCGCCGCCGTTTTTTCGATGGCGTACTGTCGCAGTTAGATCAGTTTTATTTGCAGGATTTGCTTCAATACAATAAGGTACTGATGCAACGGAACAGTCTCCTTAAAATTTTTGCCGACCGCCATTACGTGGATGATGATTTGTTGGATACTTATGATGAGTCGCTTATCGAATTGGCGAATCGTATTTTTGACCGCCGGCAGCGATTTTTGGCGAACTTTGAACCGTTGACGGAGCATTATTACACTTTTTTGGGCGAAAGTCGCGAAGCGGTAACTATCCGATACGAATCGGAAGTGGAAAATATAGATTTTAGAGAGATCTTTCGTCGTCATCGTTCGCGTGATTTACAAACCCAAAGAACCCTGATGGGAATTCACAAAGACGATTTTGTATTTGAGATGAATGGCGTCGCTTTGCGCAAATTCGGTTCGCAAGGGCAGCAAAAATCGTTTGTACTGGCTCTGAAATTGGCACAATTTGACCTCATCGCTATTGAAAAAGAGATGAAACCCCTGTTGTTGCTGGATGACATTTTCGATAAACTCGATGACCGTCGCATCCACAAACTGCTCCAACTCATCGAAAACGACACTTTCGGGCAAGTGTTTTTGACCGATGCACGCCCTGAACGAACGGGGGAATTGTTGAGAGATTTAAAGGTTGAGGTGAGGTTTTTTAAAACTGGAATTTGAACAATTATTTTTTATACTTCACAGAAAAAAGGTAACATTTTTCAGAAAGCTGCGATATAAGAATTGTATGGTTTGTTATACAATCGTTTTTTATTCCTCTGATTCACATTAGATTTTACAATTACCTTTATGAATATAGACCCTTGGCGCAATGATCGTCAACTCATTAAACGCTGGCAAGATGGTGATAATAAGGCTTTTAAAGAGATATTCAGGCAGAATGTGAAAAAAGTAACTTGGAAATTGGTTCAGGATTTGGGCATTACGCATGAATTGGCTGAAGAAATGTTTGATGATTCAATGATGGTATTACATCAGAAAAAAGAAACGTTCACAGTGAAAGGGCGACTTTCTACTTACCTCTACGAAGTAGCAAAGCATAAAAGCATTGATGAACAAAGGAAACCTATCAATCAAATCATGCAGAGTTTTGAGTATTTACCGAGAGTTGTTTTAGATGATGATGATTTCGGCAATTATGAGTGGGAACAAGAGGATTTTGAAACAAATAGTTTAATAGATAAAACAGAAACAATAGATATTATTTTGCATAAGGCACTTAATTTAATAGATAAAAAGCCGTGTAAGGAGATTCTTGTACTGCGATACTGGAATGAGCTAAAACTGGCAGAAGTAGCCGTGAAATTAAGCCTTGATTATGGCTATACTCGAAAAAGAGCCGCAGAATGTGAGAAATATATAAAAGAGATTGTACAAAAATTGAAAAATAAAGCCCAATGATAAGCCAAGAAAAAGATGAGATAATTGAACGGATGTTGTTTGGCAAATTAACCTCCGATGACCAAAAACAATTTGAAATGTGGATGGCCGAAGATGCTGAATTCAAAGAAACGTTTGAATTCAGAAAACATCTCGGGGTACAATTGCGACTCAAACATCGCAACGAATTGAAGCAAACTTTTAAGCAAATCAGAGAAGAAATGAAGTTGGAGGAAACCATCGAAAAAGAGGTTGTTGTCCTCCCTATATGGCAACAAAATTGGTTTAGAGCGGTGGCTTCGGTGGTGTTATTGTTGGGTATTGGGTTTGTTATTAATGATAAAATCAGCACATACAGCGCTCAGCAAATGGCAATGCAGACTACTATTGATTCATTGCGAGCTACCCTTGATTCATTATCATTGCAGGCATCTACTAATTTAGCTCGCAACCCAACAGACCGAGATTATCTTCAAAAAGTAAGTCCAAAGTTGACGGTTCGTCCTCAATCACGAGAGCTTCCGTTGTACGAAACCAATGATGTCAGTTTAGGTTTTGGTAAAAATGAAAAACCAAGTAATGTATTGCCCGTATTGTTTATTCCAAGTACCCTAAGACAATATGAATACGCAGAAGGTATGGATACCCTTAGGATTTATATGGCTGTCTCTGAATGGGAGCAAGATTGGATACTCATCTACAACCGACCGAAAGATCAGTATTTATTGAGTAATTTAAAAAACAATTATGGGATTATTAAAGGGCTGGAGGGGAGAAAAGCCCTCATAAAAGTTAATCGACCTTAAATTATTTTTTGGTAGATTAGCCATCCATCTATTTTACCCTCTATAGTTCTGAAATAAATGTGAGCTTCATCGTAGCAATAAAAATGACCATTTCCAATAGCCACCATTCTTGAAGGAGGACCGTATTTAAGTTGCATTGCTTCCACAGTATCGCCTATTTTGATACCTTGTTTGGTTTGCACATCGGGCGTTTGAGCAAAGTTCTGGATAACCTGGAATGTACCGTCCTTGACCACAATTTTATAGGCATGAAATTCACGCAATACGCTGTACCGAATATGTACTACGTTGGGTTGAGGTAAGTTTTGCTCATAATCTATGGGAAGATTGCTTGCCATAGAAAGCGTTAGACTCCCAATACTTTTTTCAATGCCTAAAGGCTCAGAACGAGAGATCTTAGAAGGTTTAGAAATGTATTTTCCTACAGAATCTTTTAATGCTTCTTCACTTATACCCTTTTTTATCCAAGAAGCGACTTTTCGATTATACTCAATTTCAAAAGCCCCATCCGCATGATCTAAATCAGCTTGAGCAGCCTCGTATTCTTTATAATAAAGATGATTGATTGCCCTCAGTAAATAGACATCGGGAGATAATGTTTGGGTATTTTTTCTGAGTTGGTCGAGTATATCTCTGGTTGTTCCATAGTTAGTAAGCAAGATTCTGGCAGTGGCCAAATTAATGTAGGCTGTCGAATAGCCCTTATCCAATTCGATTGCTTTCTCAAAATTACGTATGGATTCCTTAATCAGTTTTTCTATATCTACAGCTTTATTCTTTTCCGGATTTCTTTCTCCGCGAATACCCATCAGACGATTCTCGGCCTCTAATTCAACGGGCATTTTAAACGGCATTTGTTGGGTACTTATTTGTTCACTGCTCAATACCTGTTGCAACTGAGTGAGTCCCAAATTATTTAGAATTTCTTTGGCGGGGATGGTTCTTGCCACATGCTTAAAACAATGCTCAGCGGCAGCATATTCTTTTTTGAGATACAAAAATTCCCCTGCTTCAAATGCTGAAGCTAAGCCTTGAGCTTGTTTTGCATATTGTTCAATAGACTTAAGACGTTCAGTTTTGGTAGGATAACCCATCATATTATCATCTAATTGATAAACACGATATATTTTCTCCAGAATAGGCTTTGCTACCTTAAACGATTGATAACCTGCCGCAAAGGCATTGATGAGGCCATATAGATCGGCCTGCATTTCTATTTCGGAATTAGGCTTATTCGGGTGGTTTGGGGAGTTGGCAAACCCAAATGGATGTTGGTGATTATAGAAAAAATGGGTTAATTCGTGGCTAATGATAAAAGCCAATGCCGATAAAGAATCTTTGCCCATTTCACGACATAAATCATACAGTTTTTCATCAATGGTTAATTGAATCTCCGATTCTGGCCAAAAACGGGCAATTTGATTGGACTTCCCTTTGGGCATTACCAATTTTGGAACTTGGCGTAAATCACTGAAAGTAAGGGCTACTTGCTCGCAAATCCTTAGTGTATTTTTGTACTTATAATGGGTAGTGGATAATTGATTTTGCGCCGCTAAAGACAACGCGAAAAAAAGCAAAAGAACGATGGTAACAGGCAGGTTTTTCATTGTTATTGTCGAATCAAAACAAAACTTCCCCAGTAATAAGGGTGATTAAATTGAGACATATTACGAATAGCTTTTTGAGCTTTGCTCAGTGCTTCCTGCTTTTTCAGTCCATCTATAAGCCAGTAACGATAAAATTTTTCCATGAGTTCTTTTGTTACAAGGTCGTTTACTCGCCAAAGACTTATCAACACATTCTCCGCACCAGCTGCAAAAAAAGCCCGTTGCAAGCCAAAAACGCCATTACCATTGCGAATAAGCCCTAATCCTGTTTCGCAGGCACTCAGCGTTACTAATTCTGTCTCTTTTAATGTAAGCCCTGCCACCTCATAGGCAGTCAGAAGACCATCTTCTATTCGGGAATTTCTTGTGCTATCCATTGCACCAGCCAATACCAATCCTGCGTTTAGTAAGGCTCGTTTTGTTAGGGCAATTTTTGAAGTATCTTTCAAAAAATATCCATGCGTAGCAATATGTAAAACCGTCGTATTTTTTATTTTTTTCACATTTTCCTCCGAGGCTTGCCCTTCTATAAACAACTTTGATGCCCAACCTTGTTGAATGGCGATGTTTTGAATGGATTCAACCTCTTCTTTTGTCCATCGAAGTGGTTGGAACTGATTGCCTCCCCGTTCTAAATCAGGACGCTTGTAATAAGTACTTGTTACTGTTGAATCTTTCTTTTGAGAATTACTCGCCTGTTGGTAATCAGGATAACCAAATAAAGAAATCGTATGAGATTTTGTTTGAGCTTTTAACGTGTTCACTAAAGTTTGAGTACTGCCAACCAGGTGAATATCAGCTTCTTCGCTCAGGAAATAGCCATTGTCTTGATTGCGTAATGTTCCTAAATTGATTTGGTGATACACACCGTCTGGTGAGAAATAAATAGTTTTAGCTCCTCCTATTTTTTCTTGAATCGGTTGCCAAAACCAGCGATAGCTATCGGCGTCGTAAGTTCGGCGTTCAATATCTGTACGATATGCTTTCAAATGTTTCCCCTCCAACGCGTTTCCATTGGGTAACAATACCAATTGAGGAGTTGGAGAAGCAGAATGAAGAATCAGTGCAGCATAATAAACGGAATCGCGCCAACTTCCAAAGAGATGATGGGAGCTTTGTTTTTCCTCATAGAGCCGAAAGCGAACAATTTCTACCGCCGCCTCATTGGGTTTTAAAACAGTTTTTATTTGTTGCCAATTAGTTTTAGGGCGTTGCATGGACATTGCTGCACGGGAGATTTCTTTTTCGAGCACTTCAGTTTCCGCTTCAAGACTATCAATGTTCATCCAAGCTTCCTTCTGTCCTGATTGATAATAACGCGCCAATAGATTTTTTCGATAGCTGTAACGGGTTTGTTTTTGGTTAAGCAGTGTATCGGTTGTGTTGCTGATGCCTGCTTTCGTTTGGCGCACCGCTTCGAGTAAAACACCTTTGGAACTCAATACCAAATCATACAATTTTCCATTTGTTGTGGAATCACGCTTGTTCAAACAACTCAGTGAAAAGTAATATTCCCGGTAGGTATCATAAGCATCTAAATATTGCTCTCGTTGATGTTCACTTAAATACGGGAAATAGGTCTGTATCCTTTGGTTCATTAATTTTAGGGCAGTTTCCTGCGATGACTTAGCGGCGGCTATATTTTTTAATTGAGCTGCCATAACCGCCTTTTGCTGCCACAACAGCGGGTACTTTGCATCTTGACTCGGATACGTTTTTATGGCTTTATCTAATAATCTCAAAGCCTTTCGAGGTTTGTTTTGAGCCAGTGCGAGGTTACTCCATATAGCGATGCTGTATCCTGCACTAAAAGGATGGTTTTGGTCAGCTTGGCGAAGGTATTTTTCCGCCTCAGCATAGCGACCTATTGCAATCAAAGTTGTTGCCAAACCTAACTGTATGTTCGCTGTATTTGTTACATCTTTGGCTTTCTCCAAAAGCTGAATGGCTTCTTTTCGCATCGCTATTCGCTCTTCTTGGCTAAGATTACTGGATAAAGCCGCTAAGTGTCCCTTTAAAATCCCATAGGTATGGTCAGAAAGTACATCTTTGGCAAGAATTTCCAGTTGTTTCAAATAATGATTAACTTCGGTTGTTTGGTTTAGACCAGAAAGCATACTCGCTAAGTTGGTCAAAGCACTTATATAAGTGCCTTTTAATATGCTATTGTTTCCTTTTGTTCTTTTGAATGATTCCTCTGCAATACGACAGGCATCTTTATAAGCCAATTCAGCCAAATGATAATTGCCCATATACACATGAACAAAGCCTAAATTGTTAAGCCCAGAACATAACTCATACTCCGCTTTGTTTTTATAAGGTTCAAGAATAAGCTTAGGATGACATTCTTTCAACAGCTTAGCTACCTCTTCGTACATTTGAATGCTGATAGTTTGCTTTCCAGTGAAGGCATAGAGGTCAGCTAACGATCTTTTACAGGATAGATAATCCAACAATACGGGCTGCAAGAAAATAGAAGATACAGAAGTTTGTGAATCCCCATAAGGGTTAGCTTTCATACATTCTAAACATATTTGCTCTGCCAGCTCAATTTTACCTACTGCCTGATAAATTTCGGATAAATTCCGAAGACCTTCACTGTAATTCCTATTGACAATAGAGATAGTATTAGGTGGATCCAATATCTTTTTTAATCGGCGGGTAAATTCTTCCCCATAAATCACTGCTTGTCCAAAATCGCGGATGTGGTAGTGGGCTTCAGACATCAGTTTATAAAATGCAATGTACCCAATATTATTTTCCCCGTACTGTTTATAAGCGAACTGTTGGGCTTGCGTAGCACAGCGCAATGCATTTGGCAAATCGCGTTTTCCCGAATAGTAACTACTGCTATCTACATAGGTCCACCATTCTTTTTCGGTAGGCCCCAGTTGACCCATCTGAGGAATTTGAGCAAAGGTAGCAGTACAAGACAGAAACATGCCCCAAAATAATCCCAAGCTACCAGTAATCAGACGCAAGAATTGATTGTGAGAAAAAAAAATAGGAAAAAAGTAGTTCATAAAAGGTAACATTTTGGCAGATGGCTACGATACAGAGGAAAGAAGCTGGAATGGATTATAAAGATGGCCTAAGATAGCCATCAAATACTAAAACATCAAACCTGACCTGACGCATGACAATTTTTCAATTTTATGAAAAAAACCTGTTACCAATGAGGGGTTAGAAGGGATAAACAACGAATCGCCACCAAATGACGGCAAAAAAACAAATTTTTAACCAATCACAACCAATGAAAAAAATTACAACCACTGTCGTATTTATTTTCTTTTTAATTCACTCCCTTACAGCCCAAATCCCCACAGTCCCAGGAGTGACTGGTAATGCTGAGAATCTCGCTCGGGAAACCTCTGATCCTTCACAGGAGTTTTTTGCACGAGTCAGCCCTGATGGGAAATTTTTGCTTTATAATGCACTTGAAACTACCTATTCGCTTACACTGACAAATGCCAGTCTTGAAGTCCGAACCAATAAAAATTACCGTATTGTGAGGAAGGAAATTGGAAAGCCCATTACAAATCCTTTGGTAAATAATGCGGCTTATCCAACTTGGATGCCCGACAATTCAGGGATTATATTCAGCTATATCCAACCCGAAAGGCCCGTTATTGTACGCTCCAATATCAATGGAGTGGGTTTGAACTACGTTTCTCCCGGAGCAATGGGGGAAGACGACGCCGAGCCCATTGTTACAAAAGATAATAGGATTTTATTCACCACCCTAATGAGCAGAAGGCGAATGATTTGTTCGATGGACTTGAAAGGGGGCAACTATTCTGTCATTGGAGAAGGAAGTCATTTGAGTCTAAATCCCGCAAACAACAATCAGATTATTTTCAACATGAGAACGGGAAAGTTTATTCAGGTCTTTACGATGGATCTCAGAACAGGCGAGAAAACTCAATTGACCACGGGAGATTATAATAACCGAGATGGCTCATTCTCAAGAGATGGTAAATACATTGCTTTTGCCAGTAATCGTGAAAACCCTAAAAAACAGAATAAACACATTTATGTGATGAAAGCTGATGGGACAGAACTTATACAAATAACGCAGGGGGAGACAGACGAAAGTGACCCCGCTTGGGGGTTAGGGAATCAACTCTTTTTCAGTTCAAATGCTGAAAAAAACTATAACATTTGGAAAACAAATGTAAAGCTGAATTAAGGTAACTCACACTGTATTAAATCGACTATTGATTACTCTACTCTTATGGTTACTCTTTCCGATACTACCACTCTTTCGCAAAGTTGCCTGCATGTAGTAAGGCAATCGATTAGCATTCCTTGGCATACGATACTTTACGTAGAAGGTGAAGGAAACTATACTAAGTTTTGGCTCATAGAGGGCAATTACGTTCTGACTTCAAAATCGCTGAGTTTTTATGAACCTATGTTGCCAGACTACATCGTGCGAGTACACAAATCGCATTACGTGAACCTTTGGCAAGTACAGTCTATAGATGCGCATTACCTGTATTTGAAAAACAACCAACGAATATTGATTGCAAGACGACGAAAGAAAGCTGTGTTTACCTCTATGGCTTACTACCAAGGCAAATCTCTTTCAAAACGGTTTATTAAGTTGAGCGCGCCTATCAAAGATGGATTGCCCCAGAAATAGATTTATTCTCAAACACTTTAACCAAAATTGCAAATCAGATGAGACTATTACTGATTAATACGAAACTTTTAGTGCTGATTGTCTGCTTGATTTTCAATAAAATAAAAGCACAGACTGAATTGCCGCTGACTTATTCACCCGACGGAGTCGTCACTTCGATGATTGCTAAAGGAGATACATTGATTGTGGGAGGAAACTTCAACCATGTTGGCAAATATACG
>JBDHXS010000096.1:0-14341 GCA_039810845.1 Runella sp.
AATATCCGCAAATCCAGCTCAGGCTTATACATTTTGAAGGCCATCAAAGGTAATAAAGTCAAAACCATCAAGGTGGTGAAGATAGATTGATAAATAAGTCTGATTGGAGAGAGCTGTTTCTTACTGGAACAGCTCTCTCTTTTTGTTATTGGAGTAGTCATATCTGAAATGTTTAACTACCGACTCAATCCAAAAGTCGAGTCATGGCTATAAGGTGAGAGAGTTCTTGGGTATTTTTCAAATGAAATTTCTGAAGAATACGTCTGCGATGGGTGTCTATGGTGTGTTTGCTGATGAACAATTTTTCAGCGATTTGTTGGCTATCTTGGCCTATCACTAAAAATCTCATAATTTCTTTTTCACGCTTGGTGGGTAATACTAACTTTATTAGTTCTTGGCTATGTATTTGATATTCGTAGAGTTGTTCTTGATGCGAGACGCCGAGAAACCGAACATACCGTTTGGGAAAATCACCAACATGGTTATATTCTTGCAAGAGTACTAATAACGTCTGAATACTACTGTCAGGTTTTAGTTTTATAAAAATGAAAACTCAGAGCTAACGCTATAACTTTTTAAAAGCGATTTATATCAAAAATAGCCCTAAACCCACAATCAAAAAATAATTTTCATCAACTTATTTAGCTACAATAAAAAAACGCTGACAGATTTGCATATGTCAGCGTTCGTAAAATCTCAAAAAAAGTGTTAGTTATCTCTCTTCCATCGGAACAAAATCACGAAGCGTAGCGCCTGTATAAATCTGACGAGGACGACCGATAGGCTCTTTGTTTTCGCGCATTTCTTTCCATTGCGCAATCCAACCCGGCAAACGGCCAATGGCAAACATAACCGTAAACATATTGGTAGGAATTCCCAAAGCGCGGTAGATAATTCCTGAGTAAAAGTCCACGTTAGGATACAAACGGCGGCTTACAAAATAAGGATCGTGCAATGCGGCTTCTTCCAATCCTTTGGCAATTTCTAAAACGGGGTCATTGACACCCAACTTTGCCAATACTTCATCAGCAGCAATTTTGATAATTTTAGCGCGAGGGTCAAAGTTTTTATAGACACGGTGACCAAACCCAAACAAGCGGAAACCACTGGTTTTTGCATTTTTGGCCATGTCCACATATTTTGCTACGTCGCCACCATCAGCTTTAATATCCTCGAGCATTTCGATTACTTCCTGGTTAGCTCCTCCGTGAAGTGGTCCCCATAAAGCACAAATACCTGCCGAAATCGAAGAATAAATATTGGCTTTTGAAGAGCCTACCAAACGTACCGTTGAGGTAGAGCAGTTTTGCTCATGGTCGGCGTGGAGAATAAGCAATTTATTCAAGGCCTTAGATACCACGGGATCTACTTTATAATTTTCTACTGGAAGCGCAAACATCATGTGCAGGAAGTTGGAGCAATAATCCAGTTCGTTTTTAGGATAATTGACAGGATGGCCCTGCGATTTTTTGAAAGACCAAGTAGCAATCGTAGGCAATTTTGCCAGCAAGCGGATGATATGGGTTTCAGTTCCGTCAGGAGCTTTTTCATCGTAAGAATCAGGATAAAAAGCACTCATAGCACTTACCAAAGATGACAAAACACCCATTGGATGTGCATTGACAGGAAAACCTTCGAAAATTTTGCGCATGTCCTCGTTCACCATCGTGTGGCGGCGAATTTTATTTTCAAATTCGTCGTATTGCGCTTGCGTAGGCAATTCTCCATAAATCAACAAATAGGCAACTTCGAGGAAAGTAGCTTTCTCGGCCAATTCTTCAATGGAATAACCACGATAACGCAAAATTCCTTCTTCTCCGTCTAAGAACGTAATTGCGCTCTTGGTTGCCCCGGTGTTTTTATAACCACTATCAATGGTAATATAACTCGTCGAATCGCGCAGTGAATTGATGTCAATCGCTTTTTCTTTCTCCGACCCTTCGATAGTGGGAAATTCGAATGTTTTACCATCTAATATAAGTTGTGCTTTATCTGACATACAGTGGGTAGTTATGAATATTGGGTAGATTTGGACTAAGCTACAATTTTCCGAAAAAAAATCGTATTTTCTTAGAAAGAACTTACATTTTTTATATGTTTTTCGCAAATTTAGTAATGATATATATTTGGAGGAGAACAATTATGTCAAATAAAATCATTGATTATCAACCAGTCAATGTTGCACAATTTCTCCATTTTTCATCACCCATTTCACTTTTCTTGCGTCGTTGATAAGTATATCAGGCTTCCCCTCTATAACTACCAAATCAGCCAAAAAGTTGGGTTTAATCTGCCCTAATTGCTGTAAATGAAATACACGGGCATTGACTGAAGTCGCCGAGCGAAGTACATCCAGCGGTTTCATGCCATACTCTACCATCATTTCCATTTCGCGGGCATTGTCGCCGTGAGCAAATACACCTACATCTCCGCCAAAACAAATCGTTACTCCTGCATCCAAAGCCTGTTTGAAAGTAGTGCGCTTATTTTTTATCCGTTCAGGCTCGGGTTCTATGCCTTTTTTCCAGCCACGATATTGGCTGACGGCATCTCCAGCCGCCAAAGTAGGACATAAAGCTACGCCTTTTTCGTGCATCAATGCAAAGATTTCGGGCGTTCCGGCATCTCCGTGTTCAAGGGTTTCACAGCCGCCTAAGATGGCCCTTCGCATTCCTTCTGCACTCCCTGCGTGAGCAATGGTTGGCCGACCACTGCTGTGGGCCGTTTCAACAATCAATTTGATTTCATCTATTAAAAACGTTGGCCGCGCTTCACCCATCAATCCCCAACGGTAATCAGCATAGATTTTAACCACATCGGCTCCTTTCCCTATTTGATGTCTGACTGCTTGGATAAGGCGATCATGGCCATCGGCTTCTTCAGCTCCTTGCGGTACTTCTATGTCTGGACTGAAACCTTTAGGAGCATAGCTTCCTGTTGCAATGAGGGCTTTGGTAGCAATTATCATACGAGGCCCAGGAATGATCCCTTGATTAATTGCTTGTTTGAGTCCAACATCGTCAAATTCAGCACCTTCTGTACCCAGATCACGAACCGTAGTAAAACCTGCCAAAAGTGTGCGCCTTGCATGAACAGTGGCGCGGGATGTACGTAAAGAACGGGCTTCTCGTAGCACTTGGTCGTCCCAAGGCGTTTCGTTGTAAGGATGTAAAAATAAGTGAGAATGTCCTTCAATAAACCCTGGAAGCAATGTACAACCTTTTAAATCAATGATTTCAGTGTTCAGACCTGTCAGGTTTCCAAAACCTGACAGGTCTCCCACCGCCACAATTTTCTCTCCTTTTGTCAAAACTGCCCATCTTTCATGGATTTCTTGTCCATCAAAAATACGGTCTGGACGCAAAAGATAGGATTTTTGAGTAAACGCTGAATTTGTTGTAAAGAACAATGTCCAAAAAATCAAATTATTAAAGTAGGGTATCATAGGTAATGTGTCTAGGTCAGGCAAAAATAGAGAAGAACTAACAGTATTAACCTTAAAATGGCAGGAAAGTTTGAAATAAGAATTTTACCAAACAAACGTTTGGTAAAATAAAAATTAATCTTTACAATTGCATCGAAAATCATTCATACGAGCCCATTTATGCCAATTCAAAAAGTAACGAAAGAAGAAGTAGTGAGGCAAGCCCTCTTATTATTTAAAAAACAAGGTTATCACCGTACCAGCATGTCCGATTTGGCAGCAGCTTGTGGATTGTTGAAAGGTAGTTTTTACCATTATTTCAGCGGAAAAGATGCGCTTATGAAAGAAGTTTTAGACACAGTCCATCAGTACTTTTCCACAAAGGTATTTCCAATTGCTTACGATGAATCGCTGACTCCCCGCAAACGGCTTGAAAAAATGGTGGCCAAACAAATACGCGTTGTATCAAGTACCGAAGGGGGTTGTCTTATGGGCAATATGGCACTCGAGACTGCACTGGTAACTGATGATTTTACGCCACAAATGAGGGTGTTTTTTGAAGAATACCTAAAAGCCCTCACTGATGTGTATTCTTACCAGCACGCTCCCGAAATCGCACGAAAATTGGCAGAACAAGCCGTGGTAGAATATGAAGGTGCTTGGATCATGGTGAAGTTGACAGGCAACTATCAATATTTACAGGATGTATTGCAGAGGGCATTAGATCGGTTTGATTCTTTTTAGTCCACGGTCAATTATCCACAGTAGAGTTCACAACTTATAAATCAGAAACAAGAAAATGAATGAAATCAATGTCACAATTCCTACACCCGACGGATTTAGTTTGTCGGGAATCATTTATGAATACCCAGGCCACCCAAAAGCAGTGGTGCAATTCAATATAGGTACAGGGATGCGCAAAGAGTTCTATAGAAACTTGGTAAGATATTTAGCAGAAAATGGTTTTATCGTATGCTTGTGGGAATACCGTGGCATGGGCAAATCAAGACCTTATCACAAAGAAGAGTTTTCTTGTATAACTATGCAAGATTGGGCCATTGACATGCGATCTGTGTTAGATTTTCTGGAAGCAAGATATCCTGATTGGCCTAAATTGATGATAGGGCATAGTATTGGGGGGCAGCTTCTTGGTTTAATGCCCAACCATAAGATAATGAAAGGAATGATAATGATTAACTGTTCAACAGGTACTTGGTGGCATCATAGATTTCCTTATAAGCTCAAGTCTTATTTCTTTTTTAATATCCTAGCCCCCCTAACAGTCCCTTTCTTAGGGTATTTACCAGCCAACAAGTTAAAAATTATGGAAGATTTACCAGCAGCCTTGATTTTGGAATGGAGAGAATGGTGCAATTCTGAAAATTACCTATTTGATTTTCTGGGTAAAAGTATCGCTCACAATGCCTACGATGACATTAAGCTTCCCATCAAAGCTTACTGGACAACCGACGACCCGATTGCCAATGCTGTGACTGTACCTGCACTGCTTCGTCGTTTTCGAAAAGCCGACATCATGACTGAAGCCATTCGGCCTGCTGATTATGGCGTAAAAAGCATTGCTCATTTTGGATTATTTTCCCGAAAGTTCAAAGATCGTTTTTGGATAAAAATCGTCCATGACTTAGAATTAATGCTTTTAAAGAATCATCATTATAATAACCCTTCACTCAAAAAAGTAAACCTCTAATTGATTATGAACAAACCAGCTTTAATTGACCTACTGCAAAAAGGGTTTGAAGCAGTCAAAACCTTTGCTAACACTACCCCGCGAGAAGCATTCTATTTCAAACCTGCGGATACTACCTGGTCGGCAGCGGAGAATGTGCAGCACCTAACTCAATCGGTACAGCCTCTCAATCGGCTTTTTGGCCGTCCTCAAAGTTATTTTGCGGAAAAATGGGGGTACGCCGCTCATTCTTCACGTACTTATGAAGAGGTAGTAGAGGCATATCATGCAGCTTTGGGAACAGGAGTTGCAGCCACAGGAGCGTTTGTCCCACTTTCTCCTAATCCCGATTTAGTTCTATTATTGGATGAGTTTAAGCAAGCAAATGATGCGTTAATCAATTACTTGATAAACTGGACAGAGGAAGATTTAGATAAATATACGATTCCGCACCCATTGATGGGACTGCTCACCGTCTGGGAAATGATGCTTTTTACAGCCTATCACACCCGCCATCACCTCGAAATTATGGAGAAGCGAGTGGCTCTGATGGCTCATCAATAAATGTCAAAATGACAATTTTGTACATTTTTGATAGCAAAGAGGATTATTAAATGTAGTACTTTTCCCATTTTCATTGTACTATTTAAAGAACTTTTCATTTTTGTAAAAAATTTAATTGTACAGAACATAGGGTGTTTTGAATTTTCTGGTTCTATTTTTTTATTGTTTGTACTATTCTAAGAAAAGGTTGAAGTCGAGGATATGAATTTATCAAGAGGGTCTTTTGGCCCTATTTTTTTGTAATTCAAAACCTTACACCTTTGCATTGTCAAAGCGAAGTCATCACAATGACGTGAAACAAGATGGTATTTAAACAATAAAACACAATGAAAAAGAACACAGTGCTTTCGACAGTATTAGCAGCCATGATGCTCGCCACCGCAGGAAATGTAATGGCAGAAACTCATCTTCTTACCAAAGATGTAAAATTGGTAAAACGTGACACAAAGAAGGTTGAAGTAAAAATCAACCAACCTAATGTAGGAGAATTGGATGTACAATTAAAAGATAACGAAGGAGTAATCGTATATACAGGTACAATCAAAGGAGGCGAAAATGTCTCTACCCAATTTAACCTGAACGCGCTTCCTAACGGCGAATATGTATTGAATTGTTCAAATAAAGGATTCTGGTCTTCACAAAACCTTTCTATCAAGAACGGAAACGTAGAAATCAACGAAAATAGCTACCAAGAGGCTTTGACCCCGAAAGTCGAAGCCTTTGCTTTGAATCGTTTTGAAGTAACACCTATCACTAAAAACGTAGCAGACATGGCCGTAGCTATCACCAACCATACAGGCGAGCTGGTTTATGAAGGGTATTTGTCTTCAGGTAGCCGCTTCAATTTGGGGCATTTGCCTTCGGGAGAGTATGCCTTTGAATTTACAGTAGCCGATAAGTCTTTCAAGAAGTATGTGAAAGTTAACTAAGCCCAAACATGCTTTCTATCAACAAATTACTATAACCACTCCATCTTGACGATTTTGCGACACCCGTCGGCTTGTAGCCGACGGTTTTTTTTTAGAAACTGTTTAAATTAGTTATAAAGCAGGAGTAAAGACACTACATAAAATCTATCCTTACCTTTATTTGCTGCAAGTTGTGTTTCTCACTAATCCCCAAAAAATACAGACTCACGCCTTTTTTTTTAGCATTTATCAGAATATTCTTAGCGACACCCCCATCCTCTCATAGCTTTGTATCAACAATCCTACAAAGCAGAGGAAAAACTGCCTTTTGGCTTGTTTTTCCTCTGCTTTTCATTTTTTCGCAAATAGTTATTACAGTTGAATTTAGTTTGAAAAGTATTGGCAAAATTTCAGGATTGGAGTCGTAATCATTCACAACAGAATTATGGAACAAACTACTACCCAAATCGGCTTTGCCGAAATTATCCAAGAAGCCCAACGCTTTATCAACAGGCATTGGGTTAGCGTAGGCATTTTGAATTTAGTAGCCGCTACAAGCCGATTTGTTCAGGAAGGCGGCACAGGAAAAATTTCTGTTGAAGTTTTTTCTTCGTTAGAAATCGCCGTTGAATTGTCGCGAGTTCTGTTGGTGCTTTTGGTAATAGGCAATGGTTCTATCAACTTAGGCTTTCAGCAAGTAATTTCTATTTTTCGGATGAAAGGAGCCGACTGGAAGCAGGTATGGAAGCAACTAAAAACCAATGTGTTTTGGAATAAAATCACACTCTCTGTCAATCTCATCATTTTTATGATCATCGGGATTATCACTAATATTAGTATAGATTTAGTAGTTCATTTATTTTTATTGAATTGGCTCAAAATTAATGATCTATTGGCCGCTACAGCCTCCCAATGGCCCGTGATATTGTTTCTCAAAAACATCTCCATTATTCCTTTTACACTTGTTTTTGAAGTGGTTTTAGTGCTCATTTTGGTAGGTAAATTCAAATAAATATGAATACTGTGATAGAAAGAGAAGGCCCGCCCACCAAGACTTGGAGCTATCCTGCCACGGGTTTACGTACAGTCCGTTTGGAAGCATTTGCAGGAGCGGCCGAACTCATAGGCTGGGAACACGATGAAGTAAAAGTAGAGATTTGGGTCAGTATCCGTCATTGGTACACCTTTTTTTTCGTTGCCGAGCCCGTCTCTTTGTTGGATTGGGATGACGAGACACTTCATGTTTCCTACACTGAAGATACGCTTCTGATTCATTCCAAACGCAACTATGCAAATTGGATCAATTTGCTAAATTTCCCCAGTGTGTCCTTCCGTATTTTTATGCCCATGACTATGAACACCTACGTGCATAACTTATTCGGCGGCAACATTGTGCTTAGGCAATTGAACGGACGCCATCAACTCAATACCATGGGAGGTGATATGCATTTAATGGCTGTTTCGGGTGAACTAAAAGGGCGCACCACTGGCGGAAATTTAAAGATGGAGCGGTGCGACTTACAAGGTGATATTTCTACGTTTGGCGGGAATATTTCTATTGAACATTGTAAAGGCGAAATCAAGGCATCTACCAAAAGCGGAAATATCAAAATTCAGGATTGCAACGCCAAAATATATGTTGATACTTGGGGTGGAAACGTCCGAGCCAAAAACTACTCAGGCGACCTAAAATGCTATACTTTGGGCGGTAATGTCATGCTTGAAGACATCCAAGGAAATGTAGGTGCTTCAACCAAAGGTGGAAATGTAAAGGCTTCCATCAAAGCCATTGAAGAATATTTTTGGTTGGAAACAAGCGGTGGAAATATCACAGCTCACCTTCCTTTACAACAAGGGATACAATTGGATGTGAAAGCAGGCAACATCCGAACTCCCTATTTCACGCATTTTACTGGAACGTACAAACGCCACCGTATCAATGGGCAACTCAATGGTGGTGGTGCAAGTGTCAACCTAAAAACCTCTGGCGGACGGGTGACCATTCGCCCTTATGAAGCCAATACGGCAGCAACGACAACTCAAAAACAACGCCCCACCGAAACAAAAATAAAAGCAACACGAGAAGAAGAGCCTACCCAATTTAAACAATGGCAATTTCCGACATTATCTTCTTTGTTTTACTCATTTCTTGTTATTGCACTTTTTGTGTATGGATTAAATAGCGTAGTTTATTTTTCATTGGAATTGATGAAAGCCGATGCCTCCGAAAATCCTGAAAATACAGCCTTGTTTTTACTCAACATCACCTCTGCTGTTGGCTGTTTCGTATCGGTCAATGTATTTATTAAGAGTGTCGAGCGAAAATATCACTCCAATTGGCAAAAGTATCTAATTCTTATTGTAATGACGGCTGGATTTGTACGCCTGGGACACTTATTCCAATGGATCATATATACTTATTTTCCTGATAATCAATTATTTTGGCCACACTATTGGCGCATTCTTGACTATACTGCTTGGAACCTGTACGACAACCGAGGCTCTTTGCTATTTGCTTCTATTCCGCTCGTAGCGGTCTCTCTTTATTTTTATTTTTGGCAAAAATCTCGTCATTTTACTCGAAAAATTTCAGAACAAGAATATCAATTACTCAATCTCGAAAAACTAAAAACCAAAGCCCAACTGAATGCCTTGGAAGCGCGAATCAATCCTCATTTTTTGTACAATTCGCTCAATAGCATTGCGGGATTGGTACATCAAGATCCCGACAAAGCCGAGGAAATGACGATTCAGTTGTCGAAGCTATTTCGCTATACTACAGGCCGCAACGAAGGTCATAGCCATTCTATTGCCGAAGAATTGGAAGTGGTAAAATCGTATCTTGCCATTGAACAAATGCGGTTTGGAAATAGGTTGCAATTTTCCATTGAGGTAGCACCAGAATTGTTAGAAATAAAAATTCCTCGTTTCTTGCTCCAGCCTATTGTCGAAAATGCCATCAAACATGGCATTTCCCAGCTTCTGGAGAAAGGAGAAATCGAAATTAATATTGAAAATAAAGACGAATTGGTACAGTTTGTAATCCATGACAACGGCCCCGCTTTCAAAGAAGCGATAGGCGGCGGCTATGGTTTACGGAGTATTCGCGACAAATTGAATTTGATTTACGGTGAAAAAGCATCGCTCCAAATCCAAAACAATGATTATAAAGCGGTGATTGTCAACATTCCCGCAATATATGAGTGGGTAGAGTTTAAGTAGTATTTTACTGAAAGAGACCATGTACAAGACCCTATTAATAGATGACGAACAAATTGCCTTGGGGCGATTGAAACGACTATTGTCCCATTTTGAAGGCGTATTTGAGCTACTGGGTGAGGCATTGAATGGCCACGAAGGCATTCAAAAAATCGAAAGTTTGAAGCCCGATTTGATTTTCTTAGACATCGAAATGCCCCTGATGACGGGGTTTGAGATGTTGTCTCGACTTACTTATATGCCCTTAGTGGTATTTGTAACAGCTTACGACCAGTACGCGATTAAAGCCTTTGAAGAAAACTCAATTGACTATTTACTCAAACCTGTTGAAAAAGAGCGACTTGCCAAAACTATTGAAAAGCTTAAAACACTAAAACCCGAACAAGAAAAGTCGTTGACCCATGAAAGTTTGCTTCAATTGATTGGGCAAATGAATCCAAAGAAGGAAATTCATTCTATATCGGTCAAAAGTGGAGAAAAGATTCTGTTTATCCCTTTGACCGACATTAGTTTTTTCCAAGCCGAAGATAAGTATGTGCTACTCAATACCATTGATAGCAAGCAGTACATTATGAATTATACCATCAGCAGCTTAGAAGAAAAGCTACCCAGTAGTTTTATACGAATCAGCCGTTCAACCATTGTAAATACAACCCGAATCAAAGAATTAGAACGGTATTTTAGTGGAAAATACTTAATAATAATGAACGACCAAAAACAGTCTAAAATAGAATCTGGTACTACCTATCAAGAAAACTTAAAGCGGCTGATGGAGATTTGAGATAAGATTAGTTTAGCAATACATTTACTTCGGGCTTTTATAAATATCTGACAAGGTATGTTTATAAAAGCCCGAAGTGCTGTTTAAGCAAGTATAGAATAGGTAGTCGTAGCATTATATAGGTTGTTGCTCTCGTTTTTATGCCTTTTGGGTTGAATAAACTACCATATTATTGACGATTTTTTATATTTGTATTTTCCATAACAACTCTCTTATTGAGTTTTAAATCACTTTTCAACTCCCGATTGTCTGACTATTTAAACGATATTTGAATGACCTGTTCCAAACCTGCTCACTTTTTTTATATTTGTTTATCCACTTTATTTTTTTGTCTTACTCTGTGTTCTTGTAAAGAAGAAAAAAAAGAAAAAGGACAAGGCAAAGGTGAAGAAAAAAAAGACAGACCTACCACTGTAGATGTACTGGTGGCAACATATCAACCTCTTACCAATGTAATAGAAGCTAACGGGACCATCATTCCTAATGAGTCCACAGAACTACGCCCTGAAGTCAGCGGGCGGCTCACTTATTTGAATGTTCCCGAAGGAAAATCTGTCACCCAAGGAACGATCTTGGCTCGCATCAATAGTGCCGATTTGGAAGCACAAATCAATCGTACAAAAGTACAATTGGAGACGGCTACTAAAACAGAGGAGCGTCTTAGAAAACTCTTGGAAGTTAATGGTATTAACCAGAGCGATTATGATGCAGCTCTGAATACGGTAAATACCCTCAAAGCTGATATTGCTTACACTCAAACCCTGATTGATAAAACCATCATTCGAGCACCATTTAGCGGTACCATTGGGCTACGTCAAGTAAGCCCTGGTTCGTATGTCACTCCCACTTCTATCCTTGCTACGGTGCAGCAATTAGGGCGAATGAAAGTAGATTTTACCCTCCCTGAAGAAAATAGTGACCTTATACGTATTGGAAGTGTAGTAAAAGTAAAATTTGAGGGACGAGACACGACCCTACGAAAAGCTACGGTCATTGCCCTTGAACCCCAAGCCAATCGCCTTACTCGTAACTTGATAGTTCGGGCAGTCTTAGACGACTCACGCGTCAATCCAGGTGCTTTTGCAAAGGTTATTATCAGCAATGGTAATAACAAAAAAGCCATCATGATTCCCACCAACGCCATCATCCCTGATGATAGAAACAACCAAGTGATTTTAGTAAAAAATAGTAAAGCTACTTTTATCAATGTTCAGACAGGGATACGAACCGCCAACAACGTCGAAATCACCCAAGGAATCAGCGAAGGCGACTCCGTTGTGGTAACAGGTGTCTTATTTGCTAAACCAGATGCAGTACTCAAAGTAAGAAAAGCAGCAAAGCGATGAACATTTCTGAATTATCCATCAAACGCCCCGTACTTGCCACCGTGATGAACCTGGCCATCGTCATCTTTGGAGTGGTGGGGCTTACGTTTTTGGCTGTTCGTGATTATCCAGCCATTGACCCTCCCCAGATTTCGGTAAGTACGTCTTATACAGGAGCCAACTCCGATATCATCGAAAGCCAAATCACTGAACCTTTGGAAAAACAAATCAATGGGATTCAGGGGATTCGCACCATTACTTCGTCCAGTTCGCAAGGCAACAGCCAGATAAGCGTAGAGTTTAACTTGGGCGTAGATTTAGAAGCCGCCGCCAGCGACGTGCGCGACAAGGTGAGCCAAGCAGTACGGAGCCTTCCGCAGGATATTAACGCTCCTCCAGTTGTATCGAAAGCTGATGCTAATGGAGACTTTATTATGATTGTGGCTATTCAGAGCGAAACCAAAAGCCTCTTAGAGCTAAGCGACTACGCTGAAAACGTACTACAACAACAAATCCAAACCGTAGATGAAGTAAGTGCGATTAACATCTTTGGGCAGAAGAGCTATGCCATGCGTATTTGGCTCAATCCCGATAAGATGAGTGCGTATAATATTGCTTTCTCAGATATTCGTACAGCTCTTAACAGTGAAAACATTGAGCTACCTCCCGGCAAAATCTATGGAAACAATACTGATTTAACGATTCGGGTATTAGGAAGACTCACTACTGAAAAACAATTTCAAGACCTCATCGTCCGCCAAGATGCTTCTGGGATCATACGCTTGAGCGACGTTGCCAAGGTGGAATTAGGGCCTGAGCAACTCGAATCAAGCTGGAAATATAACGGTCTGCACGCGGTCGGATTGGCGATTATTCCACAGCCAGGTGCCAACAATATCAAGATTGCCGATGAAATTTACAAACGCCTTGAGCAAATTCAGAAAAGCAGTAGAAGCGATATACAACTCAAAGTCATAAGCGATAACACCAAAAACATCCGTAATTCATTGGCCGAGGTGGAAGAAACGCTTGTCATTTCTTTTATTTTGGTGGTTCTGGTGATTTTCTTCTTTTTCCGCGATTGGCTCATTGCCGTACGACCACTGATTGATATTCCTATTTCATTGGTAGCTACCTTTTTTATTATGTATTTGGCAGGCTTTTCTGTCAATATTCTTACTATGTTGGCGATTGTACTGGCTACAGGACTGGTAGTAGATGACGGGATAGTGGTTACCGAAAATATCTTCAAAAAACTCGAACAAGGTTTTCCTATCCGCAAAGCGGCGATTGAAGGAAGTAAAGAGATTTTTTTCGCAGTTATTTCCACTTCCATTACGCTTGCCATCGTGTTTCTGCCTGTGATATTCTTAGAAGGTTTTATTGGAAGTTTGTTTAGGGAATTTGGGGTAACGCTCGCCTCGGCAGTGTTGGTGTCGGCGTTTGTTTCGCTCACTATCACGCCTGTGCTAAACGTGTATTTGACCCGTAAAAAAGCAGGTCATGGCTGGTTTTATCAAAAAACAGAACCCTTCTTCCACGGCATGGAAAATCTATACGAACTTTTCCTTAAAGCCTTCCTTAAAGTAAGATGGGTAGCATGGATTATCGTAGCTGCCTGCGGCGGCATCATCTGGTTTTGCATGGGTAATTTAAAAAGTGAACTCGCACCTTTGGAAGACCGTAGTAGTATTCGTTTCAACGTGACTGCCCCTGAAGGCACAAGTTATAGTTCTATGGCAAAGATTGCCGACGATTTGGGTAAGTTTTTGTATGACTCTATTCCCGAACGAGATTTTATCTTCGTGCGTACCCCAGGGGGTGGCCCAGGTGGTGGTGGTAGCACCAACAGCGCCTCTCCGCGTTTGGCATTAGTACCTCCTACTGAACGTAAACGCAGTCAAAGCGATATTACAAACGATTTGCAGAAAAAACTTAGTCGTTTCAACCAAGCACGGGTATTTGCTGTGCAAGAACAAACAATTTCGGTGGGTTTTGGCTCACGCGGTGGATTACCTGTTCAGTTTATTCTCCAAAATCAAGATTTAGATAAACTTCGAGCCATTATTCCCCAATTTTTGGATGCAGCACGTTCTGATAAAACGTTTGCGAACGTGGACGTTAACTTGAAATTCAACCGACCTGAATTAAAACTAACCTTAGACCGGATGAAGATTAAAGACTTAGGTCTGAGTACACAAGACGTGATTGCCACCATTCAAGCCGCTTTCAGTGGCGGACGATTGGCCTATTTTATTCAGAATGGATTTCAATATTCGGTTATTGCTCAAGTAGAAAGAAGCGATCGAAGCCAGCCCGAAGATATTGGACGGCTATATGTTCGTAACGTAAGAGGTGAAAATATTCCTCTGAGCTCGGTCATCAAATGGGAAGAAAGCACCAATCCTACTACGATTTATCATTACAATCGCT
>JBDHXS010000097.1:0-14340 GCA_039810845.1 Runella sp.
ATTTCACTTTCTTTCTGGTGGTTTGCTACCATTTCTACCACAGCTATTTCATAGCTTTTATAAATTGCCAGCAAGGTCAATGGTACACCTATGTGATTATTTAGATTACCTTTGGTAGCATAGGTTTTGTATTTTTTACTCAACACCACTGCTATCAGTTCTTTCGTGGTAGTTTTACCATTAGAACCTGTCAAGCCTACTATCGGCATATTCAGCTGTTTGCGGTGATAATGGGCCAACTGCTGTAAGGCTTCTAAGCTGTTGTCCACCAATAAGTAGCGGTTATCCACAGCAAAGTCAGAGTTATCCACAATTGCATATTTTGCCCCTTTTTCCAAAGCCTCTTTGGCGTATTGATTTCCGTCAAATTTGTCTCCACGAAGCGCGACAAAAAGACAATCTTCTGTAATTTGGCGGGTATCAGTCGAAACTCCCTTGCAGGCCAAAAAGCAATCGTATAATTGAGAAATCGTCATACTAAGAAATGGTAAATGATAATTTGCCCCACTACTGTGGACTGTAAACTATGGACTGACTATTGTAAACTGCCTACTGCTCTTTGCTCCAGACTTCATAAATCTTTGCGCCAGCGCTGCTGAGGCCACTGTGGTGCCAATCTTTTCCGTTTTTGAGTTCATAATCAAATGTTAGTGCTGCTCCTACCCGGTTGTTGTCGCGGCTAAAAAACTCAATCGTCTCGGTATATTTTCCGTCTTTGATTGTATAAGTGCCGCCTCCAGTGCCAGAAAATTGCTTGGTTTCGGGATTGATAGCCGCCCACTGAAAACGTGTGCCCGTTAGCATTTTGATGGTTTTACGAGCACCACGCTGCATGGTAGTAATCGTTCCGTCGTTGCCCATGCGCCCAGTAATACGATAATTGGCGGCAGCGGGGGTATTACCGTCGTCAACCTGTTGCCAGTCGCCCAAGCCCTCAACGGATAGTTTGTTGCCAGAAACATTTATTTTAAAAGTCAAAGTTTGACCTACTTTGGAAGTATCTATCGAATTAAACTCACTTTTGTAAGTGAGCGTGCCGCTGCTGAGGTTATAGGTTCCTCCTTCTGTATATAAAAACTCTTTCTCTTTATAACGGGAAACCATCAAGTAATCGCCAGAACAAATCAACATCGTTGTTTTGCCGTCAGAAGAAATTTGTTTCCAAGCTCCCTTGAGTTGACAGAATGCGGGTGATACAAATACGAGACAGCAGACAAAAATCCAAGATAAATGCAATCGCTTTTTCATGTTTGATAGGGTTTTTGTTTTGGGAGCAAATTTAAACTAAAACCTATCAGAAACAATAAAGCAACCCACATGAGTAAGTTGCTTTATTGAGCAATCAATTTTTTACTTATACTTTTAGGTCAATGTGTTTATAAGCTGACACCTAACCATTCAATTTAAACATTCATTAATGACTCTCTGCGGCGCATTTTACCTGCAGGAATCCCAAACATCATTTTGAAACGACGGCAGAAATAGGCCGTGTCTTTGTATCCAACTTCAGCCCCAATAGCACGAATACTTTTCTTTGAAGTTCTGAGCAGTGTAACAGCCTCTTCCATGCGCTGATACTCAATATAGTCTTGTGGATTGATTTGGGTCAACATTTTGAAGTACTGACCTACATAATCTTCCGACACATTGGCAACGTTGGCCAGCACCTTGTTCGACAAATCGCCTCCTAAATTATCTTTGATATAAACAAAGATGTCAATCAAGCGAGGGTCTTTGAAGTAGGTGCTATTGGTAACCAGTTGTTCGACAAACAATTTGTTTTTCAAAATATAACGAATTACCTCAATGGCCAGCTCTTCGGTTTTGATTTTGATAATACGTCCACGTCCAGGCGTATCGTTGAAATCTTCTTGGAGGATTTCTCCAATAAGCCGCCCCATGTAAGTATTGTGCTTAATGATAAAAGGCGGGATATCTAATGACGTAAAAAAGTTAACAGAATCAAACACTTTTGCATCAAAAGCCACCAACCCAAAAGAGTGGGGAATTTTTCCTACCTGTGAGGCATCACGCAAGCTGTCAAAGTACAATTCGCGGCGTGTCAGAAATTCTTCGTTACTGACCACCTTGGGTTGTACGTTGTCACCACTGCTGTACGTGACAGTAGCATGTTTTCCTCCTGGGATAAATAACATATCCCCTACTTCGATTTTTTCGTTGCCAAATAATACCTCTCCATCGTACAGAATCATTAACGAGTTTTCGACATCGTAAAAGTTCTTGATGGTAATGGTTTGTAGCATACGAATGTGACGAGCTTTGATAAACTTCACACCCAGCGATTCGATAATTTTATTATAATCTTCCATTGGAAAATGGGGTTAAGTGCGCTTTCTTTTTAAAAATTCAAAAATGTCTTTCTTTTAAAATTTGTACAAAACTAATAATTGTACAAAACTAATACAAGTGTGGAATTTTTTTCAATATAAAAAAAAGTGCGTGAATCCTGCAAGGAAACGCGCACTTTTTTTTGAAAAAACGTCTAAAATTGGATTATTCAGGCTTTTTGCAACTCTCGTGCTATCACTAATTTTTGTATTTCTGAGGTACTATTCCTAATATCAAATATTAATTATCAATATCAATCAAGTCTTTGAGCTTTACTTTCAATCCTTCTGCAATTATTTTTAGAGTACATATTGTGACATTCAACTCTCCTCTTTCTATACGACCTATCTGTTCACCGTGGTTTCCAATTAAAATGCCTAAGTCAGCTTGAGATAACCCACGTTCCTTTCTCAAAGCCCTGATTCGCTCTCCAATTAGCTTTAGAAAAAGAGAATTTTTGACGTTTTGCATGATTCGCAAAGCGACAAAAAGATGGGAAAGAACAATAGAGCATATATGTTGTATTATTGAATTTTAGGTGGATTAAATGAAAAAGAGATGGCGACATTACTCACGTGGTCCTGGGATGACATAGCTGCATTTGGTAGGAATGTATTGTTTGCCCAAGGAGACACAGCACTCCTGTTTGGAACATTCACAAGGGATGGTGGTACATCCAATGCCTTTAAGCATGCTTACTTAGCAGCACTACACTACTATAGTTTTGGAGCCAATAAAGCTTGGCAACTTTTAAATGCTCACGAAAATGATAGGTGTGGTCAGCAAGGGTTAAGTTGCCTTGATAAAATGGACTGTTTAAATAATGGTGCAGGCATAGCTATTGCCTCTTCTCAAGGGGGCATAATTAACGCTATAGCAGTTATTTTGATCGCAGCAAACTCAGGAGCCAGGAGCATTAACAACATGCTATTAGTATTTTAGGGTCTCTTTGAAGTTAATTGAAGTGGTTATGATTTTCAAAAGCATAAAAATACCCATGCGACGTTTATGTTTATACCTGATGATGGCAGGTATATTTTTAGCTTGTAAGCGCTATAAACGTGTCGAAGAAATCAGGATAAATCGCCTCGACAAAGACACGTTGTTGAGATTGGATTGGGGGGTAATGCCCCTCTATGCAAAAGTAAGTGGCAAAGGAAATATTTCTGAGCCTGTGAAGGTAATTTTAAGTTATAGCTCTGATGATAGCAGTCCGGACCAAACCATCACGCTGTGGCCTGATAGCTTAGAAAAAGTCACGACCGTTGATTTTTATGACCCCAAGTTAGAATTCAGATACAAAGGGAACAAAAATGTGAAAGGCAATTTAACGATCTACTTAGCCCACTACTGAATATGTCGTCAGATTTCTGTATGGGTCATTGCCATTAAGCTGTTTTATTTCAAAAGTTCTCTGGCAATGACTAATTTCTGTATTTCTGAGGTGCCTTCATAGATTTGAGTAATTTTAGCATCGCGCATAAGGCGCTCTACGTGGAATTCTTTTACGTAGCCATATCCCCCATGAATCTGTACGGCTTCGGTAGTAGCCCACATGGCCACATCAGAGGCAAAGAGTTTGGCCATCGCTGCGGCTTGAACGTAATCTTTGTGTTCGTCTTTGAGCCGAGCGGCTTTGTAAACCAGCAAACGTGCCGCTTCGATTTTGGTGGCCATTTCGGCCAATTTAAACTGAATGGCTTGGTGTTCAAAGATAGGTTTGCCAAACGTTTTTCGTTCACGGGCATATTTTATTGATAATTCCAATGCGCCCGCTGCAATGCCCAGTGCCTGAGCAGCAATACCAATTCGACCACCGTTGAGCGTACTCATGGCAAACTTAAATCCAAACCCGTCGGCCCCGATGCGATTTTCTTTCGGAACTTTTACGTCGGTAAACATCAAAGAATGGGTATCTGAAGCGCGAATCCCCATTTTATCTTCTTTTTTGCCAACCACAAACCCTTCCCAACCTTTTTCTACAATCAAGCAGTTGATGCCTTTGTGACGGAGTTCGGGGTTAGTCTGGGCTACGACCAAACATACAGATGAGCTATTCCCATTGGTAATCCAGTTTTTCGTACCATTCAATAGGTAATGATCGCCTTTATCTTCGGCAGTGGTATGCTGAGAAGTGGCATCTGAGCCAGCTTCGGGTTCTGACAAACAAAATGCCCCGATAATTTCGCCTGAAGCAAGTGGGGTGAGGTATTTTTTCTTTTGCTCCTCACTTCCATAGGATTCTAATCCATAACATACCAATGAATTATTGACCGAAATCATAACCGAAGCAGAAGCATCTACTTTAGAAATCTCTTCCATGGCTAAGACATACGAAACGGTATCCATACCGCCACCACCGTATTCGGGCGACGCCATCATGCCCAAAAAACCTAGCTCACCCATGCGTTTAAGGAGTTTTGGGTCAAATTTTTGTTCGTTGTCACGCTCTATAATGCCAGGTAGAAGCTCATTTTGGGCAAAATCGCGAGCGGCCTCCTGAACGGCCAAGTGCTCTTCGGTCAGATTGAAGTTTAAGCCTTCTAATATCATTGTTTTTGTGTGATTGAGAAGTGTATTGTTTTGCTTGACTTTGGGTCAAATATACAATTTTTAAAAAAGGTATGCAAGCATACTTTTTAAGCTACTCCACCATTCACACTTAATGTATGACCATTGACATAGCCGGCTTCCTCGGAGGCCAGATAAAGGTAAGCATTGGCAATATCTTCCGGTAAACCCATGCGCTTTACAGGAATACCTGCTACGGTTTGATTTCTGACTTCTTCGGGAATCAAATCGGTCATTTCGGTTTTGATAAATCCAGGTGCTACAGCGTTGGCAGTGATGTTATATTTTCCCAATTCTTTCGCCCACGTTTTTACCATTCCGATGATGGCGGCTTTGGTGGCTACATAGTTGGTTTGTCCAAAATTTCCCGTTTGCCCCACTACCGACGACGTACAGATGATACGTCCGTATTTTTTTTCCACCATGTAAGGAACAATGGTTTTGGTGCAATTAAATACCCCATTAAGATTAATATCAATCACTTGCGCCCACTCTTGGTACGACATTTTAAGTAAGGATTTGTCACGGGTGATACCTGCATTATTGACCAGAATATCAATTTGGCCGTAGCGTTCAAAAATATCCCGAGCAGCTGCTTCAACGGCAGGTACATCTGTTACACTGATTTTTACAAATTCAGCCGAAAATCCTTTATCGCGGAGTTCTTTGGCGGTTTGTTCGCCTGCATCGAGCATATCCCAGATAATAACCTTAGCACCTTCGCGGGTAAAAATTTCAGCAGTTGCTTTGCCAATTCCGCGGGCACCGCCCGTAATAATGGCTACTTTATTTTCTAAACGCATGATATTGAAAGCCCCCTGCCCCGAAGGGGAGTTGTTTTGTTGATGGTTGGGAGGCTTTTGGGGCAAAAGCTGTCATCATGTTATTGTTTAAAAACCCATTAGGTGGTCCGCCGCTGCGAATTAGGGGCTATGACTCAAACATCAAACTTATCATTTCAGCTACACAGGCAGGTTTTTCGCTCCCCTCCAGTTCAAATAGGAGTGCAACCGTTGATTTTATACCGTTAGGCTGCTGGTCTTCTACTTCTTTGAGCGTTGCGTGCATACGCACCCGACTTCCAGTAGGTACGGGCGATGTAAACCGAACTTTGTTGGTGCCGTAGTTGAGCCCCATTTTAGCTGATTTGACTTGATAAAGCTCGTACATGAACTTAGGTGCAAGCGACAGTGTCAAAAAACCATGAGCAATTGTGGTTTTAAATGGCGAATATTTAGCGGCCATTTCGGTATTGACGTGAATCCACTGATTGTCACCCGTAGCTTTGGCAAAATCATTGACCATTTCTTGAGTGATGGTGACCCATTCACTCGTACCTAATTCTTGTCCTACATGGGCACGAAAAGTAGCAAGATTATCGAAAGAAAGCATAATTAAGGGTTTATGGTTTGTTACTATCTACTTTGATACGCTCGTCTCGATTGGACAACTCCCAAGCAGTATGAAATACCAACTGAACGATTTTTGATTGTTTGTCAAACATGATTTTCTCTACGTCGTCGCCCGGACGGTGATAATCTTCGTGAACTCCTGTGAAATAGAAAATAACTGGTACTTTGTTTTTGGCAAAATTGTAATGGTCGGAACGGTAATAAAACCGATTGGGGTCAGAGGGATTGTTGTAAGTATAATCTAACTGGTAATTGATGTATTTTTGATTGGCGGCTTCGCCAATGGCGTGCAATTCGGACGAAAGTTTGTCAGAACCAATGACATACACATACTTATGATTATCCTTATGAGCAACATCTACGCGACCAATCATGTCAATGTTAAGATCACAAACGGTATTTGCCAATGGAATTACGGGATTTGAAGTATAATATTCAGAACCCCAAAGGCCTTTTTCTTCGCCCGTTACAGTCATAAACAAAATACTACGACGTGGCCCGTGTCCTTCCGCTTTGGCTTTCGCAAAAGCTTCGGCCAATTCAAGAATAGATACGGTGCCTGAGCCATCGTCATCGGCACCATTATTGATTTGCCCATCCGCCGAAATGCCAATGTGATCTAAATGTGCTGAAATAACGATTACTTCATCTTTTTTGTCGGTTCCTTCCAAAAAGCCCATGACATTTTCGGTCATAACGATGTTATCCTTGCGTTCGGCTTTGAGGCGAACTGTCTGTTCAGCTACAGCTCCCGCTGCGGGTGGTTGGCCTTTTTGGCTAATGGTCTTCTGAATTTTGGCCAATTTTTTCTCTTTGATTTCGAGTAAATCCAATGCCATTTTTCGAGAAATCGTGAAAGCTGCGTTTCCGCTTACTTTTTCGGTATAAGGCTTCATTGAAAGGCGATTAAATCGTTGATTCATAGCGCCTCGTCTGGCCACTTGCTGCGTAAACTCATCGCCTGTTAAGTCAGAAACAATCAAAACATACTTAGCTCCTTTGGCAGTGGCCAAGCTGACTTTTCGTTGCCAAGCCATGTTGTCGCTACTCCATTTGGAAGCTTTGTCATCGCCCGAAAGCAAGAATTTGCCAGTCTTATCTTTGGGTTCTCCTTCCAACACCACTACGGCTTTTCCTTCTACATTCAGATTTTTATAGTCATCGTACTTATCTGATTCGATGCCATAACCTGCAAATATTACAGGCACTTTTTCCTCAGAAAGTACATTGAGGAGGCCACTCAAATAAAAATCTTGCTGTAGTTCGTAGCGTTGATTTTCAGTAGCCAGATAAACCTCCCCCCAGCTTTTTTGATAAAGGGCATAGGGTTGGAAATAAGATTTTGAGCCGTCAGTAGTAGGTACGATAGGTTGTAATCCTACTGATTTAAAGAAATTAGCCACATAATTAGCTGCTTTTTTTTGTCCACGAGATCCTGTGTCGCGTCCTTCGAGACTATCGTGGGCAATCACGCGCAGGTGTCGTTCTAAATCTTGAGGAGTAATGCTTTGGGCGTATTGGAGAGATACATCTTGGGCGATTGCATCCGTAAAAAATAGGCTAAGTAGTGGCAGTGCCAAAAAGATACGTTTACTCATGGTTTGTTAGAAGAAAATGATGAAATGTAAGGGTTGAAATAATAAAAAAACTCAAAACAGTCGCCAAGAAGCGATTTGTTCAAAGAAATTAGGGATAGAAGCGGGCAACAAAACAGCCATAAAAAGAATTCCAAATATAGCACCATATAAGTGGGCATCATGATTGACTCTTCCCCCCAGCTTTCGAGACTCGTAAAACGAATAGGCCATGTATATCGCCCCAAAAATGAATCCAGGAATACAAACAATAAAATATAAACACACCTCGTGCAAAGGGGCTAAGAGAATAAAAGCGAATAAAAGGGCTGATACCCCTCCCGATGCCCCCAGTGATTTGTATCCACTGTTTTTGCGGTGTTTCAGAAAAGTAGGGAGATCTGATACAACAATACCTACGATGTAGAGGGCTAAGTAATAAAAAGCACCGTTGGGGCCGAAGATTTGACCCAAGAACATTTCCATAGCCTCTCCAAAAAAATAAAGACTGAACATATTAAAAATCAAATGTCCAACATCAGCGTGAATGAAACCAGAAGTGATAAAGCGATAATATTCGTTGTATTTGGAAACGCGAACAGGGTTCATGACCCATTTATCAAGTAGCGAAGGGTTTTGCCAAGCGTACCAACTGATACCAACGGTAAGAATAATGAGAATGAGTGTGAGAGAAATTGTTGACATTGTAGCTCAAATGTTTGCTGATTTGAATGCAAATCTACATTCTAACACAAACATAATGGAACTACGGTAAACTGCAAACCTTCTATTATAGAAGAGGCTATGGATTCTAACACAAATTACTTATTGCGTCGTCGTCTTAGATACACCCGACTTTCGTTGCCATTTAAGAGCCGAACGATATTTTTTTGGTGAGTAACGACGACAATGGCAAATAACACGAATCCAAAAACAATCAGTAGAGTACTGGCTTGACCAAACACACCCAACACCAGCATCATTGGGAAAGCAAAGGCCGCCACAATTGAACTCAAAGAGACATAATTGGAGGCTAAAAGCACTAATACAAAAATAGCAATACAAACAGAGGCCACTTGTGGGTCTATGGCCAAAACCATGCCTAGAGAAGTAGCAACACCTTTTCCACCTTTAAATCGAACAAAAACGGGGTACAAATGCCCTACGACAGCAGCAACTCCCAACAATAATTTGAAAGTAAGGATTTGAGAAGGCTCAATTACATCTAAAAAAAATAGAATGTTGGCCAGCATGGTAGCCGTCCAACCTTTCAGTACATCAATGAGTAAAACAATCGTCCCTGCGCGTTTTCCCAATACACGAAACGTATTAGTTGCGCCCGAATTACCACTCCCAAACTTACGAACATCAATTCCAAAGTAAGCTTCACCATACCAAATGGCAGAGGGGATAGACCCCAACAGGTAAGCAGTTACAAAGGCCGAACACACATGCCAAAGATTCATTGAAGAAGTGTAAGTTTTTTAAGGTTGAAAAAAATGATTAATGAGCTAAAAGTAGCTTTTTCTTTGAGAAAAGCCAACAAAAGTAAAACATTATCTTAACCTTTGCTTAACGAAAATAACATTTTTTTAAGATGAATCCCATTGTAATTGTTAGTGGAGGCACCAAAGGTATTGGAAAAGCTACGATAGAGCAATTTATGGCGGCTGGTTTTGACGTTGTTACCTGTGCCCGTAACGAAACAGAGTTGTTCCAACTCCAAAAATCACTTCAAGAAAAATACCCTGCCAATCAATTATTTGTAAAAGCCACCAATATGGCTCTCAAGACCGAGGTAGAAGCTTTCGTGGATTTTATTCATACAATAGCCCGACCTGTGGAAGTTTTAGTAAATAATACGGGCTTGTTTGCCCCAGGGCAAATTCATAACGAAGCTGAAGGAACACTCGAAAGCATGATTGACACCAATCTATACAGTGCTTATTATCTGACGCGTGGAGTAGTAAAGGAAATGATACAACGGAAGAAAGGGCATATTTTTAATCTATGTTCTACCGCAAGTATCACCGCCTATACCAATGGCGGAGCATATTGTATCTCTAAATTTGCACTATATGGAATGACCAAAGTACTCCGGGAAGAGCTCAAACCGTACGGAATTAAGGTGACTGCTATCTTGCCAGGAGCTACCTTGACGGCCAGTTGGGAAGGAGTAGATTTACCTCCAGAGCGGTTTATTCAGGCCAAAGATGTAGCTGAAACTATTTGGGCGGCTTATAATTTATCATCTGGAGCAGTAGTTGAAGAGATTTTGATACGTCCACAATTAGGAGATATTAGTTGATTTTAGGAATTTTGGCTCGAAAATTGGTAATTTGCGAACTACCTATCCTTTTACTATTTAATTCACAGATAACGATTTATAATCACCAATGGAACATTATTTGGGCATAGACGTTGGCGGAACTAACGTCAAAATGGGTGTCGTGGACACAGAAACAGGTCGAATTTCTAACTTTTATAGTCACGATACTGCCAGTTGGCGCGAATTAGGACATTTTGAAAAGCATTTAGGCGATGCCATTTCAGTTCAACTCCACGAGTATCCAACCATCACCAAAGTTGGGATTGGCTTGCCTGGGATGATAAATCGCAAACGCACTGTGCCACTCGAAATCACTGCTATTCCTGAAATAGATAATGTACCATTGGTAGAATACCTCTCTAATCGTTTTGAAGGTGTTCAGTTTTTCTTGGAAAATGATGCTAATGCGGCAGCCTTGGGCGAATTTTATTTCGCCGAAGAAAAAATCAATGAAAACTATATTTTTATTACGCTGGGTACAGGTGTAGGAGGGGCGGCTATCATCAATCGCAAGGTATTTGTGGGTGGCGATGGTAACGCCATGGAGCCAGGACACATTCCTTCGCGGAATGGCAAAGTGCTGGAACGCAATATTGGTAAAAAAGAATTGCTTGACTTAGCCAACGATATGCGTCGTACCTATAAAAGCCAAACGACACTTCCAGACGACGGCTCTATTTCAACAACGGGTCTTGTAGCTGCTGCTGCCGAAGGCGACGAACTTGCACTTAATATTTGGACTGAAGTAGGCGAAATGCTCGGTGATGGACTCGTGGCCATGATTCGTATTCTGGACATTAAATTGATTTTGATTGGAGGAGGTTTATCAGCTTCTTACGACTATATCATTCCTGCCGTGATGAAACAACTCAATTATTGGCTGACACCCTACTATTTGAAAGACCTCGAAATCAAACGAGCTACCCTTGGCAATGATGCTGGACTTTTGGGGGCTGCTTCGTTGTGTTTTGATTAAACAATACTGATGTCCCGCATTTTTCGTAGATAGGATTCAGCCTTTGTCTGTTTTGTCTGCGCAATTTGCGGGATAATTGTTTCCACATCTTTGATGTATTCCCATGAAAAATTTACTCTTACTCCTTCTCCTTGCTCAACTCACTTTTGCTCAAAAGCAACAATCTTGGATGATTGGCCCTTTTCGAAAAGCAGATGCGGCTAATCCGATTCTGGAAGCTAAAGCCACTACTACATTTAAATGCCCGTTGCGAGGCGAAACGGTCAATTGGGAAGAGAAAGATGTCTTCAATCCTGCCGTAATAGTGCGAAATGGCAAGGTGTATATGCTTTATAGAGCAGAAGATAAAGTGGGCAAATACGCAGGTACGTCGCGTTTAGGCTTGGCCGTAAGTACGGATGGAATTCATTTCAAACGAATGCCTGAACCCGTATTTTATCCCGACAATGATTTTATGAAAAAATACGAGTGGGAAGGAGGCTGCGAAGACCCACGCATAGTGGAAACCGAAGGTGGTCGTTATGTGATGACATATACGGCTTATGATGGTGATTTGGCTCGTATGTGTATAGCATCGTCAAACGATTTGATTCATTGGCAAAAACACGGATTGGCTTTCAGCAACTTTATCAAAGGATCGCGTGATTTTTGGTCAAAATCTGGTGCAATTGTCTGTCGGAAAGTGGGGGATAAATTCATCGCTACTAAAATTAATGGGAAGTATTGGATGTATTGGGGAGATCAGGCTCGACTTTATGTAGCAACTTCCGACGACTTGATTAACTGGTATCCTACTACGCGCCCTAATGACCCTACTTATAAATCGTTGGATGTCTCAGATGTCAATTGTATTCCTGTGGCCACTACCCGAAATGGAAAACATGACTCCCGTTTGCTAGAATCTGGGCCTCCTGCTTTTTTGACAAAGGATGGTATTGTGCTGATTTACAACGGAATGAATTACAATCAAACAGGTGATGCCAGTCTTTCCGAAGGTACTTATGCAGCAGGGCAATTTTTGTTTGATGCTGAGAATCCTATCCAATTAAAAGATCGTTCAGAAAACTATTTTCTAAAACCTGACAAGCCTTACGAAATGGTAGGGCAGGTGAATCAAGTGTGTTTTGTGGAAGGATTGGCCTCTTATAAAGGCAAATGGTTTTTGTACTACGGTACGGCAGATTCTAAGATTGGAGTAGCGGTTAGCAAACAAAAATAAGCCATGTTTGTCATAGGTATTTTCTGCTTTATTTTTGGACTGTTTGCTTGGCTCGTTTATGGCAGTAAACGCCTCATCGAAGAGGTTGAAAAAGAACATGTTCTTATAGATGAAGTGCGTACTTATGAAATTACGGATAAGCAGTACTGGTTATGTTTTGATACAATAGCGGGAGTGTTTTTTATTCTAATGGGGTTGGTATTTTTATTGATGTTTTTTTTCAATCCACCTCGTAATAATACGGTTGAAGTAAGCCTTGCCGCATCTATGATTGCATTAATTTTTATAGGCGCTGGCGTATTATTTATCTACCCTAATTATCACTATCGTATTTTGACCAAAGATCGACCCGTTACTTTCAATCCTGCCAATAAATCAATTACGGTAGGTGAGAACGAGGAAGATTATGTATTTTCGATAACTGACATAGAGCAGATAACGCATTTTTTGCACAAGGGTAGAGGTCTTGATATTCGCTATTGGGAGGTGAAGTTAAAAACTGGTAAGATTCTTTTACTTGACCCGCGCTTTTGGTTAGGTATGGCTACTGAAAAGTTTTTCAGGGGAACTCCTTACAAAGTGGTTTATCAATTTATCCCTTGGTTTCGTTCTCCGATTGAGTAAAAGAAGCTACTAAAGTGGCTTTATCAAAAAACTAAAACCAATATTATTAGAGATGAAAAGTATTCGTATTGCAATGATAGTTGTTCTGGCAAGTGTAGTTGCGTTTTCGTACGCTTCTAAACCTGGCCCGTGGAAAAATCTTTTTGATGGAAAAACTACGGCGGGTTGGCATAGCTACGGAAAAACAGGCACTTCGGGCTGGATGGTGATGGGTGGCTCGTTGATGACGCATGGTAAATCAGGTGATTTGGTAACGGACGAAGAGTTTGAAAGTTTTGAGTTGGAATTTGAATTTAAAATTCCGCCCCAAAAAAATAGTGGAGTCATGTATAAGGTTATCGAAGATCCTAAGCATCCACCGTATTACTCAGGGCCTGAATATCAGGTAATTGATGATGAGGGGTACCCGCCCTTTAATGACAACGGGAAAATGGTGAAAATCAATGACAAACAAAAAACGGGCGCTAACTATGATATGCAAGCCCCAAGCAAATGGGTAGCTAAACCTGCGGGAGAATGGAACAAAGCCAAAATTGTGGTAAACGGTAATCACATCGAACATTGGCTCAATGGTGTAAAAGTAGTAGAATATGAGTACGGAAGTGACGCTTGGAAAGCCCAATTGGCTAAAAGTAAATTTACCAAATGGACGTATGCCACACCTCGTGCGAAAGGTAAAATCGCGCTTCAAGACCACGGCGACGAAGCTTGGTACAAAAACATGAGAATCCGGACACTTTAAAAAATGCTCGAACAGTTTCTCCAACATCTCACGTACGAAAAACGGCTGAGTCCGCACACCCTTACCGCCTATGGTAAGGATTTGGAACAATTTGCAGAGTTTCTGGAAACAACATACAATCTGAAAGACCTCGACAAAGCCGACTTTCGCATGGTACGTGGATGGGCGGTGAGTTTGGTAGAGGCAGAATTGCACCACCGCAGCGTGAACCGAAAATTGGCCACGCTGCGGTCTTTTTATGGGTATTTGTTACGTTGTAAAGTAATCTCTATTAATCCTACTTTGCGGGTGTCGGCCTTAAAAACTGATAAGCCTTTACCACAATTTGTAGAAGAAAAGAACCTTCAACTGATGTTTGAAGAAGTAACTTTTGCGGATGATTTTGAAGGAGTTCGCGATAGGTTGGTAATGGAATTACTCTATGGAACGGGGATGCGTTTGGCTGAATTGCTTTCTTTAACTGACAATGACCTGAACTTTTATGACCAAACGCTCAAGGTGTTGGGCAAACGAAATAAAGAACGGATTGTTCCGATTTATAAGG
>JBDHXS010000098.1:0-14327 GCA_039810845.1 Runella sp.
TCAAAAATACACCTGATGATGTTTGAATTGAGTTTGGTGCGGTTGGCAGGTTCGGCTTTAAAAGCCTTTACTTGTTTGGTATCGGGGTCAAAAATAAAAAGCCCCGCGTAAGTACCTACCCATATTTTGCCACTGTGGTCGGCACATAAGCTGATAATCCACCCTAATTTTGAAAAGTCATAATTGATGAAAGAATCGAGGTTAAGGTTATAAACCGACAGGGTGATGTTGGTGGCCAACCAGATTTTTCCCGTTTTGTCTTGGGTCATTGCCACGACGGGCCCGCGGCCAATGCTCGTACTGTCGCGGTCGTTGTGGTGATAGGCGATGAAGTTTTGGCCATCAAACCGATTGAGCCCATCTTCTGTCCCGAACCACATAAAGCCATGTTTGTCTTTGAGGATGGCATTGACAGAATTGGAGGTTAGGCCATTTTTACTGCTAAAATTAATGAATTTATACTCTTTCTGCTGCCCATAACTCACATGGACAAGGCCCAAAAAGACGAATAAAATGGAAAGCTTCTTCATATTCATACCTAATGAAAGCAATCCCCCATCATTTTTTACATGTGGGGGATTGAAAAAGACGTCGTGCTTTGACGATTACTTCATATTGGCCTTAACCGCTTCCGCAACTTGCGAATAGGCTAATTTTCTCACGTACTGTTGGGTCCAAAGCCCTACGGGATCGTCGGCTCTCCAACTTGAGTTAGCGGGGCTGTCCAACGGACTCCAGATGGTAATACCGTAGCGCTGAGCGGCTGGGATAATCTCAAAGTACTTATCAATCACGTATTTGTACATCTCGGCTTGTGCTTTGTAATGTTCTTGGGTAGCTGCCGCCGTTTTTACGCCCGCCATACCAATATCTAACTCCGAAATTTTAATCAATTTGCCCGTACCAGCCAATAGCTTAAACATCTCCGTAATTTTGGTTTTGTCCGAGTTGATGTCGATGTGCATTTGGGTACCGATACCGTCCACTTTTGCCCCTTTACTTTCGATATACTTCACATACTCGATGATTCCTTTGCACTTGTCCAGATTGTACTCTAGGTTGTAATCATTAATGAAAAGAATATCGTTGGGATTACTGAATTTTCTTGCCAATTGAAAGGCTGTTACGGCATAATCTTTACCCATGTAATCTTGCCAATAAAATTCGTCACCTTTGAGGGTTTTGCCTACGCCCGTTTTCAATTCAAAGGGTTTGCCGTCGTCCATTGGTTCATTCACCACATCCCAGGCTTTTACGTAAGGTTTGGCTACATTCATCATGCCCGACATCCACTTGTCCAAAGCGTTGGTAATGAGTGTTTTCTTTACTTCAGGTGCTTTTTCCTTGGTCTGAACGCTTCCAGTTGCATTGTACTTTGTCAAAGAGATGTTATCAAAATAAAAATTTGTGGCCGTTTTGCCGAGATTAAAAGCAATAGCACCACAGGTAGCCATGTCAGCAGTAACGGTAATCTCTTTGGTATAAGTAGTCCAAGTGGGCGTAGCGGCAATCGTTCCAAAAAAGTCCCAGTGTTTGTATGCACCAGGCGTTACGTGGGCTTGCGTTGGGTAAGAAGCTGCAACATCGGCCTTCACGTCCATTTTAAGGATGTATTTCTCTCCTTGCACAGCCGCAGGAGAAAAACGTACGAAAAACTGCGCTTCCCAGTCGTTGGCGCGCACACTGGCATTGGTTATTTTCAATGCTCTACCAACTCCGTTGGCACCTTGGCCAGCGGCAGTGTAAGATATTACTGCATTGGCATTACTCTGGAAATTGGTGGCGGCATCGGTTTCAAAATCAGCGCCAGTGATTAAATCCCAACCTGGCCCCGTTGATGACAAAATATCGGGGGCAATGACACTTTTCAAGTAAGTCGCATTTTGGTTGGCGTGCCAGCACAGCGTATGTCCATAGACCGATGCGCCTGCTGCTTTGGCAGTTTCCAACAGTTTGCCCACGTTGTCGAGGGCTAAATTACCGTTTGATTGCACAACGGCCCCGTGTTTCATTTCGTAGCCAAGGACAATTTCATCGAAATTTTTGTTGGCCAACCGATACATCACGTTTTTGTTGTTGTAATCGGCCAATGAAAGGGCAACTCCCAACTTAAAATTTGGATGAGCACTACGGTTGATGTAGGATTTTAATGCGGGATAAGCATCAATATTTTCCTGAATTGCGGCACTTTCGGGCTTATCGACTTTGAAGTCAACGGGCTCAAAAGTGGTACATGAGGCTGCCACACAGGTGGTAAGTCCCAGTACGAGTTTATGTATTTTTTTCATAAGATTACTGTTCTAATGGGCTCAAAGGTTATTTTGCCACGGGTGTAAAAGTTTCCAGTGCCACCGTGCGGTCACGCATCACGAGGGTGTCGGTGGTGACTACCTTCATGCCTGCTACGTTGATTTCGTACTTCAAGTAGAGGGCATCACGGTCTTTGTTACCCCAGCTGTTTTTTTCTCCTTTTTTTACAAATGTTCCACTCCCAGAGGCGGTGTAGGCATTAGACGCAGAAGTGAGGGTGCATTTGTTTTCGCCCTCAAATCGCATCAAAAGTGTGACGTTGACGTTTTTGCCGTCTTTGTCTTTGATGACAACGGGAAACTCAAGTTCGCTCAATGACTTGGTGGATAGTTTATTGACTTCGTCTTTTTCGACGTACTGGGCGTGCCGAACAACGGTCTGATTGACGCTGCCCGAGATGACGTCCGTTCCACGGCGGAGGTAGTTTCCGTGCCACGGATTGACGTATTTGATGGCATACAAAACAAAATTCTTGCTGCGAAGAATAGAGTCCGCATCCGTTTGCGTGATTCTCAACGGAATGACGTAAGTGTTTTTGATGGATTTTGGGTCAGCAAAAAACGCATCGGTTAGCTGCACGTCCACCCCGCCTGATAATGTTCCTTTGGGGATAATAATTTGATCAGAAGCCAACGAATAATAGTTGGCTGGCATGGCAAGAATTTCGTCTTTGCCTGCCCCAAACAACATCCCATTTTTTAGCAGGGAGTTGTCAACCGCTATTTTGACCGATATGTTTTTGCGGCTTTCGTAAACCCCGCCAGTTGCCGCAAAAATTTGGCATTTACGCTGGTTGTCTAGGTCGGTATTGACGTAGGTGTCTTCGCCAAAAGTGATGGTTCGTACGGGGTATTGGTAGGCAAAATAGACGTTTTGGAATTTGTAATCAGGAAAAATCTTTTCCTGATTACAAGAGGCAAGCCCAGCGGTGAACAGTACCATTATTAAAAGAAATCTCTTCATAAATTTAAAAATTTTGTCAATGATAAAAGAATCGTTGATGATTAGTTCCAGCCTTCGTTTTGTTCAAGTGCGGAGTATTTCAAGATTTCTGAATACGGAACTGGGCCGTATTTCATGTGGGTTTTGAACACGCGGTCTTGGACGGCGGGCAAGATGGTATAAACACCATTTTGAATGCTTACGCCCTTGGCGGGTTCGGTAAGTTGGAGGTTCCAACGGCGTAAATCCCAGAATCTAAACCCTTCAAAACAAAGCTCAAGGCGGCGTTCATCGCGAATCAGCTGACGCATGGTTTCTTTGCTGGCTTTGGCGCTTTCCAAATAGGGGTCGTTGTTGGTAAGACCAATCCCCGCTCTTCTACGAATCGCTCGGATGACATCGTAGGCCGAGTAGGTGTTGGCACCTGTACCCGTAGGGCCAAAGGCTTCGTTGGCGGCTTCGGCGTAGGCCAAGGCGATTTCGGTGTAGCGAATGTGCGGTTTGTAATGGCGCTGGTTGGTGGCAGAAGTAGGGTTTAGGTTTACATCCTGACGCAGCAGTTTTCGCAAATAATACCCCGTTCTGGTAGAGGTTTCAACCCGATTGAGGGCGTCGTTGGTGGTACCGTTGGCTGTGGTATTAATGGCCGTATTGTTGACGCCCGCCGTTGCGCCATTCACCAAAATAAACATTCTCAAACGAGGGTCACGGTTGGTGTAAGGGTCGGCAGGGTTATAGCCACTGAGCGGGTTGTTGATCGGATAGCCGTTGAGCATCGGGAACGCATCTACCAAATTTTGGGTAGGGTTGATGCGCCCGTTGCCGAATAGAGTAGGCGGGAAATTGGCTTGTTCTAAGTCTCTGTTTTCACCCCAGTTGTTACGCCAGATGATTTCTGGTGGATTTGCCCCGTCTTTTAGGTTGCCGATTTCGGTGGTATTCGAGTACCAAGTGAGACCGCTGGCGGCGGCGCTTGGAATGGCATTGAGGCCACCGTTTAAGTTCAATACCGCCGCTGCGGCGTTGGCTGCGTCTGTCCATTTGGTGGCATTCCCACTGTTGAAGGCAGGGCTTGCGGCCAACAAAGCGGTTTGTGCTCTTACGGCTTTGGCAATGCGTCCCGTAAACAAACCACTGAAGGTAACGCCAAAGGCACGGTTATACTGTTCGAGCGTTACTTTGCCGTATTTGGCGGGAATCTGAGATTCTTGTCCCAGCGCAATGTCGCGATAGTCAAGTGGAAGCTTGATATCAGCACTGTCCAAATCCTGATAAATTTGCTTGAGACAATCTTCAAAAGACGCGCGTGGCAAGTTGTAATTATCGCTGGTGGTTTGCACTTTGGTCAAAATAGGTACACCGAGCATTTGTCCGCCCACGCCTTTGCCTGCGTGTGTTTGCAAGAGATGGTACATCAGCAACGCACGAAGACCGTAGGCTTCTCCCTTGATTCGGGTCGAAAACAACTTATTTGCTATGGGGTCGGTTACCCATTGTACCTTATCGACTTCACCGAGGGTGATGTTGAGATACTGAATACCCGCAAAGCAGTTGGTCCATTGGTTGGCGGGGTTGTTGTTGGCCGTCCATTGTCCCGTTGCCATTTTCAGGTAGGCATTGTTTTGGTCATTACTAACGGCATCGTCGGTAGCAACGTCATTGAATGACCACGAGTTGGTAGGAATCCTGTTGTAGCCATTGAGCAAAATACCAAATGGAAATCTCGAATCACTTGGTAAGTACGCACTGGCGTCTAGTTGCCTATTATTCTCAATGGCAGGTTCTAGAAGGTCTTGGCATCCTGTCAATACAACAGTTGCACAAACCAGTATCTTTACTATTCCTTTATTGATACAGAACATAGTGTAACAGTCAAAAATGAAGTTTTAAAAATTTAGAACTGGGCTTTTATCCCAAGATTAAACAAGCGTGTTTGCGGGGCATTGCCTACGTTCATTTCCATAATTTTACGATTCTCAGAAACGGTCAGAAGGCTAAAACCATTGGCATACACACCTAACTCACGCACAAACGAGTTCATTTTGAGAAGACCTGTCAAGTCGTAGGTGATTTGTACTTTTGTCAGGTCAAAACGGTTGGTTTTGTACATCCAAAAATCAGACGGGCGGAAGTTGTTATCGCTGTTTAGAGTGGTTAATCGTGGGTAGTTAGCCGTCGCTTTTGTTTCTTCGGTCCATCTTCCTCTTACCACTTCTGAGTATTTATCTTCACCATCCACCCAGAAATAAGCGCTGTTACGCATGGCATTTCCACCAAAACGACCCGTACAAAGCGCAAAAAACGTTAGCTTTTTCCACTGCGCCGTCAGGTTTACCCCCAACGTAAGTGGAGAGCCAAACCAGCCACCTTTGCCAAGATAAACTTCGTCGCGGGTGTCGATGATGCCATCTCCATTTTGGTCTTTGTACTTAATGTCGCCTGGTTTTACTTGACCAAACGTTTGCGTAGGAGAGTTTACAATCTCATCTTGGTTTTGGAACATCCCTAAGCTTTGCAATCCCCACATGGTATCAAGTGGTTTGCCTTGACGGTTTTGGTACGAGTTTTCGTACAATTCAGCTCTTTTGCTGGCGGTAGCTTCATAATACGTACCATTGACACCCATTGTCCACTGAACTTCGCCGTATTTTTTGTTCACACTTGCGCCAAAATCAAAACCAACTCGCTTATCGTCGTTGTAGTTGACAAAAGGAATAAACGATGACACTGGCCAGCCTGTGGTAAAGTAGCTTGGGAACAAAACAGAGGCTTGAATAATATTTCCAGAAAATTTGTTGATGAAAAACGAACCATTGAGTGTCAAGAGTTTTTTGAAAAATGTACCCTCAAATCCAAGGGTGATTTCTTCTCTTTTGGGAAACTTCATGTTTGGATTATCACCTCTTCTCGACTCGGTCGCCTGAATACCCGTACCGTCTTTCCAGCCATACCATGAGCCTGCGCCCGTATAAACGCCTTGGTACAAAAAGTAATTTTGGATGTCAAGGTCGGTGTGCAGAATGCTGGCAGAGGCCGTCAGTTTTAAGTCATCAATCACACTGGAGTTGCGCAAGAAATCTTCTTCGCTTATTCTCCAGCCCAACGCAACCGACGGCGAGAGTGCTTGGCGATTGCTTGGAGGAAGTTTGGCCGAATGGATGTAGGCCGCGCTAAGGTCGAGGTAGTACTTGTGCTTAAAGTTGTAGCTGGCCAAGAAACCCAAGTTGGCATTGCTTGTACGGTGATAAATGGCCGATTCCGACTGCTGGAACCCATTGGCCAACAAAATCGCTGACAAGTGATGGTTGCCGTTGAAGGTACGGTCGTAATTGAATTGACCCGAGAAAGCAATCGTTTGGCGATAGCGGTTGCCTGACACGTTTTGAGTACCAGAGCGTGCGTCTTGGTTATAAACAGTTAGGTTGCTAATGAGGTCAGTACCGCTATATTTATTCCAAGTAGGGGCGTAGGTGGCATACGAATAATTGTATGACAAGGTATATTCGGTGGCATAATCAACGGCAAAAGCCGACTTGAAACTAAGCCCTTTCAATACGTTTCTGAGGTCGGCTTTGATTCCTGTGTTGAACTGGAATTGTCGGTTTGCGTATTGGTTGTTTCCCCCCGAATAAATCGTGGCGATAGGGTTGGTTTGGTCTAATTGGGTACCACCAAGTAAATATTTTCCATCAATAATGTTGTTGCTGTTTTGAACAAATACCTGAGATGCGGCGTCTTCTTTCTCGATGAGGTCAATGGGAATCAAGGGTGAGAAGCGATTGGGACGAATCGTGGTGGCGCTGTTCCAAAAGTTAGCGTTTACGCCACGTCCCGTAAAGAAAATGGCCGTAGCATCGGCGTTTACGCTGATAAATTCGTTCAGTTTGATATCGATATTCCCACGGAAATTGAGGCGGTCAGAGTTATTGTTGTTTTTCGCTTCACCAAAATTTAGGAGAGAACCCGAAGTCGCATAACCTAAGTTGGTATAATACTTTACGCGCTCGTTTCCACCCGAAATTTCTGCCGTTGCATCGTAGCTACCGTAGGCATTTTTGAGGTATTCGGGCGAATAAAAATCGATGTTAGGATAACGGTACTTGCTTAGACCCGAAGCATGATTGTAGATGTCTAACTCGGAGTACAAGTTGGTAAGGCCGTCGTTTCGGCGTGCTTCGTTGTAGAGGGTCATGTATTCGGCTGAGCCCAAATAACGTGGAAAAGCTTTGGGCGTGTTGACGCCGCTGTTGACCCTCAATTCAAATTTGTTTTGACCAATCCCGCCTCGTTTTGTAATGACATTGATCACGCCTTTGGCCGCACGACTACCGTACAAGGCGACTGCGTTGGCACCTTTCAAAAACACAATTTGGTCAATCTCCGTGGGGGCTACGTTACCCGTTTCGCGAGGAACGCCATCAATCATAAACAAGTAACTACCCATGCCCCAGTTACTGTTGCCGTTGAAACCTGGAATCAGCGCTTCCATGTCGGCAAGGGTATAGGTAAAATAGTTTTTAGCGAGCAGTTCTTGCACGTTGACTGAAGCTACGCCGCCGAGCAAGTCCTTTTTATCGACATCACGAAAAGCAACGCGTACTTGTTCGTTGACTTCTTCGGGTGTCATCACGATTTCACCGATTGGCCCCGTTGAGGTAATGTATTTGGTTTTAAAACCTGGGGCAACGATGGAGAGCATTTCGTTTTTGGGTACTTCGATGGTGAAAGTACCCGAGGCGTCGGTCACAGTAGCTTTCCCGATTTCATCGGAGCTTTTTACCACAGCACCACTGATGGGCTGTTTGTTGGTGCCAACGATGGTGGCTTTGATTTTAATAGGCGCTGTGTTTTGTCCTATGACGTTGGCTTTGGGTAAAGCCAACAGGAGACACAAGCCCAAAAATATTTTTATAAACTTCATTGCTTATTCGTTTATCAATTGATTATCTCGTTTTGGGAAACTGCACATCTCTTACCAGCCTGGGTTTTGCGGGAATTCCAAATACAAATTCACGTCGTTTACCTTGAGTGGCAACCAGTTGTGTTTTTCGGTGAACCTGCGTTCGAGGATAACACTTTCGCGGAGGTTCAAGACACGGTTATCTTTCGGGTCTTTGGCAGGGTCAAGGGGAGTAGCACGGTCAAATTCAATTGATTTTTTGAGCGTATAAGGGCTTTTAGCAATTAAAAGCCAACGGCGTAGGTCATTGAAACGGTGACCTTCAAACGAAAGCTCCACGGCACGTTCGCGGCGAAGTTCTTCCATGTATTTGTCCAAAGAACCCAAGAATTGCGCATCTACACGACCTACTCCTGCGCGTTCTCTGATGACATTGATGGCATCGACGGAGGTTTTGCTGTAGTTTGTTGACTTACCCGCCGACGAGCCATAGCCCTGAGCCGCAGCTTCGGCATACATCAAATAAATGTCGGCCAGACGCATGTATGGTAGGTGAACGTGCAAGCTTTTGTCATAGCCGTATCCTTGGTCGTATTTGTTGGCCGTACGTGGAACAAATTTGAACAACAAGTAGCCCGTGCGGCTTCCCGTGGCGATGTCGCGGTAGGAGCCACCCGTGTGTAAGTTGGCGTAGCGGTTGTTGGCTTCGCTGGCGTTAGGAATGCTCCCTGCGACCATTCGGACACCGTCAAAAACAATGTCATTGTAGAAACGTGGGTCGCGGCCTCTCCAAGGGTATTCGGGATTGTAACCTGATTCAGGGTCGGCTTTTGTGATGTCCTTGATAGGCAAGCCATTGGCCATTCCGTAGTAGTTGACGTAATTGGACGTTGGCAAAAATTTCACATCACCTTCGCTGATAATCAGTGGGCTGTATTGCTTACTTGTTCCCCAGTTTGAGCTATTGGCACCATAATAAGGGCCACGGAAGATCGCCTCCGTCGCACCTGGAATTTGCCAGTTTTGACCCGTGGTGTAGAAGTTGGTATAGAACTGAGCAAAAGGCACTAATTTATGCGGCGCTTCGCCACTTTCGCACAATTTGAGTAATTCGCCAAATGCTTCTGCTGCTTTTTTGCAATAATCAGCATTGTACGAAGTACCGCCACCCGATACCGAATTCATCAATGGACTGCCCGCCCAGAGGTAATTTTTGCCCAAATAACCCAGCGCCATGATTTTGTTGATGCGCAATTGGTTTTTGCCCAATGTTCTTTTTCCAGCGGTTGTATTGTCCCAGTCGGTAGGCAATAAGTTGGCTGCTTCTCTGAAATCAGCGGCGGCTTTGTCGGCACATTCGCTGTATTTTAGGCGAGGGAGGGTCAGTTTTTCATCGCCAGGAAGCACTTTGTCGATGTAAGGAAGTCCGCCAAAGTACTGCATAAACATGAAGTGATACCAGCCACGGAAGAACAACAATTGCCCTTTGATGAGGTCTTTTTCTTCTTGGGTAGCATCGGTCAATTTATCCAAATTGGCAAGTCCTAAATTGGCTTTGCGGATACCATACCAGCCCAACCCCCAAAGCGATTTTGTAAAGCGGTCGTCGTTGGTTGAGTTGTTGTTGCGGTCCATCCATCCCGCTTGCCATCCGTCAAAATTGCGTTGCCAGCCCCAGAAGTCGCCGTTTTCGATTTTTACTCCAAAGTGAAAATTTTGGGCGGTCGATTGGATTTCGTCCTCGCCCCAGTTCCACGAGTTGGTCCAGTAGCCATTAGAGAAATCGGGAATGGTATGATAAAGCTCTTCGGTAAAACCTTGGAAATTGATAAAGTTTTTAAATGCATCTTTTTCAGATACAAGCGATTGTGGGTCACGATCCAAAAAATGTGAGCATGAAGTAACCCCAAAAGTGAGGGAACAAACTGCCGCTACGCAGAAAAGTTTTATTCTCTTTTTCATGGTTGATTTATTAGAAAGTAATGTTTAAACCTAAATTAAATCTCTTCACAGTAGGATAAGCCCCTTGCGACGCCCAGCCTGTTCCAGCAAAATTGGACTCTCTATCGTCAGGCATTTTGCTCCAAGCAACGAGGTTGTTTCCGTTGAGATAGATTCTGAGGCTGCTAAGTCCAAGTTTCCGACTACGTTCAGGCGTGAAATTGTAGGCGATTTCTGCATTTTTTAAGCGCAGATACGAGCCATCGAACATATACTGACTGCCTCGGTAATCGCTAAAAGGGGTAGTGAGCCAACGGGGGATGGGGGTACCTGTAGGGTTTTGAGGTGACCAATATTCGCCTTCATGATACACGGTCGTGCTCTGTGAACCCAAACTTGTAAATACCACTTGACGAGTTGCATTGTTGACCGCGTAGAACTGAACAAACGCCGAGAAACCTTTCCAGTCCAAACCAAAAGTAGCGTTGTAGGTGTTTTGTGGCCAGCCAGTATGTCCGTAAGGAATTCGGTCTTGAGAATCAATCACGCCGTCGCCATTGTAATCGACTAAGTAATAGTTTCCTACGAGCTTTTGGTTGTCATTCACGTTGTGCATGGTACTACCATAAAGCTGATCCCAAGTGTTGTACATTCCTTTGTTTACGTACGAATACGTTTGGTCGATTTGCATTCCCTCTGGTTTTTGGTAATCGGGGAGCAATTCGGGCGTAGCACGCTCAAGGATGGTGTTTTTGGTGTGGGTCATGTTAAGGTCAGCCCACAAACGTGTTTTGCCTAGATTTTTATTAAAATGAAGTTCTACTTCGTAGCCATTGGCTTTTACAGCACCTAAGTTGGCAACTGGCGGGGCTGCCCCAAAGTAACTTGGTACGTCGGACCGACCTGTTAGGAGGATTTTACTTCTGTTGTCTTGAAAATAATCAGCTTTCCCTTTGACAAAACCCTTGAAAAGCTCGAAATCTAAACCAAGGTTGTATTTTTCAGATTCTTCCCATTGTACGGTAGGGTTACCAACGGTTGACTGAGAATACCACATATAGGGGCTTTGCTCAGCACCTTCCCCGTTTACGCCAAGTCTTGATCGTCCGCCATAAGCCCATTGCTCTAAATAAGGCCAGCGTACGCCCAAGTTATCAAAACCTGTTTGTCCATACGACAAACGAAGTTTAAGAGAGTTGACAAAACGAATTGGTTTCATGAACTTTTCGTTTGAGATAACCCAGTTGGCGCCTCCAGAAGAGAAAAAAGCAAAACGATAATCTTTCGCAAATTGCTCAGAACCATTATAGGCACCATTGTACTCGATGGTGTATCTATTGTGGTAGTTATAGGTTGTTCTAAACACCCAGTCTTCGCGGTAAGACGGAATGGTGTTACCGTTGGCAAAGACGTTTCGGTTGGTCAAAGCCATCAAGTTAATGTTGTGTCGGTCAGCAATGGTTTTGTTATAATTCAGTTGGAACTGATAAAACAAACGGCGTTGGCTGGCATCGATACTTCCTGCGGCTGGTGCCCATTTGATACCTTCCTGAAAATCAAAACCAGTGATACCATCCACGGCTTGCTGGTAAGTAGCTACGCCCGTTTCGGGGTTAATCCACTTGCGTTGGGTGTTGTTGTAAAGGTCATTTACCCCACGATTCGACTCAACAAAGGTGTTGTCTAACGACACTGTACCCGCTGCTCTCAGACCTTTGACAAGCATGTCTAAGTCTTGTTCGAGGGTAAAGTCGGTTGTAATACGGGCCGTTGTTTGGTACTGAACACCGCCAATCGCAAGGCTCAACGCCGAGTTTTCGGCCCTTGCTTGGTTGGGCGCATAAAAACCCCATGAACCGTCGGCATATTTGGGCAAAAACAAGTCAGGAGCAGCATTGTAGGCGTCAATCCAAGGGCCGTATTGGCTTCCACTAAAGCCCCATGGGCTCTTTCTTATGCCATACGAACCCGAAAGGTTGGTTTTTAATACCGTGCTTTTTGTCAACTGAAAATCTAAGTTGCTGCGTACGTTGAGGCGGTTGAAACCAAAACCCTGTTGGTATCCACGGCGGTTGTCATACACTTTAAACAAATCAGCTTCTTGCAAGAAGTCGGCGCTGGTGAAGTACTTGACCAGGTTTGTTCCCCCGCTGATGTTCAGGTTGGCGTTGTTAGAAATCGCATGAGATTTAAATAAGGCTTCTTCCCAATTGACGTTAGGGTAGCGTTCGGCTTCCTCTAGGTTGGCAGGGTTGCGGTATTTGTCAAGGATGGCCTCTGGTAAGTAGTTTCTCCAACCCTCAGGACGGGTAGCAAGCTCATACTCGATGGCCTCGTTTCTGATTCTGAGGGCATCGTAGGCATCGTACTTTTTGGGCAATTTTGAAGGCGCTTTCACGATGGTGTTGACGGTGGCTCTGATTGAAGCCTTGCCAGTTTGCCCGCGCTTGGTCGTAATCAAAATAACCCCGTTGGCACCTCTCGAACCAAAAACGGCAGTAGCCGACGCATCTTTCAAGACCGTGATGGTTTCAACCGAACTGATGTCCACGCTTGTCATAGGACGCTCAACGCCATCGACAAGGATGAGGGGTTCAGAGTTGTTCCAAGAACTACGACCACGAATCAGAATCTGAGGGTCTTCTGCGCCAGGAAGTCCTGTACTGGCATTGGTGATAAGTCCAGGGACGTTACCCGTCAATGCCGCCCCAATACTTGATACCCCTCCAGCGCGTTCAAGCTCTTTGTTGGTGGTTTGGGTAACGGATGCTACAACGCCCTCTTTGCGCTGCCGTCCGTAACCAACTACCACGACTTCGTTCAGTTCTGACAGTGACTCTTCCAGTACGACGTTGATGGTTGTTTTAGCTCCAACCACGACCTCTTTGGTTTTGTAACCAACATAACTAACAACCAATGTTTGATTGGGTGGGCAAGAGATAGAAAACTCGCCCGAAGCATCGGTGTTTACTCCTCGGGTGGTTCCCTTGAGGACAATCGTAGCGCCAGGGATGGTTTCACCCGTGTTGGACTTCACCGTCCCTTTTACTGTTTGAGCTTTTGTCGTTTGTGCTCTCAACGAAAAGCCCGAAAACCCAATCAAAAGCGATGCACACCAGATGACTAGGCATAGCTTTTTCTGAGTGGTGGAAATGTAGAAGTTAATGTTTCTCATAAATCAATGAAAACATAATTTATTTGATAAATAATATGATATTACTGCTGCAAAGAAAGGGGGTGACTCAAAAATAGAGTAGCACAAATCACCAAATAAGCGCTACAAATGTTTAGAGCGCTTAGAAAGTGTCAATTTCACACAATTATTATTCAAAAAAATCGAAAACCAGCTTGAAGAATGGTAAGGAAAGCCTCTTAGTAGTGTCTTGAGGCAAAACAATTTAAAAGATTTATTGAAATAAATATTTATTCAGTGGTGTCAACTACCAAAGTTTTCCAAAAACAAGTACATTTTTTCAATTCCCTATCTTAAAAATCGTACTTCTTCAAATAATTCCTCCATACGTTCAAAACAAACAACTTTCATAACCAACTGCCTGCAATTCAGCGGACAATTAGTTATGAAAGTTGTAGCTACTGGAAGTTTTATCAGTAGCGATAGGTAATGCTTTTATTGGTTCAGGTATCTATCATTGCAGGCATAAAAATTAGATTATTACGGACACCCTCCTATTTGTGCTTTAAAATATCCTCCCGAGTTTGGTTTTGCAGTAAAACCTTTACCATCATTTGAATTTGGAAGCAATAAAACACTGCTGTTAGATTGTAAAGTAACTTGTGAAGTACCTGTTACTTTGTTTGTAGCAGATATTCCTAAATTAGTCTTTTGTAAGTATTGGCCTGTACTATAATCATCTACAGTACTTGATAAGGCAACGGCAGTACCACAATTCGATATAGTACACGGCACAAAATAGTTGGCAGGGAAACGCAATCTGCCAATGTTTGTGGACTTTGTATTGCTATTGATTTTTTCAAACCTCCCAGCAAAAAATAAATCATTGCCTGTTATAGCTGAAGATAAAATTACAGGGTAAAATCCATCAAATTTGATGCAAAAACTATTGGGAGGAGCAATGGTATTTGTACTGAGGTCAAAAACAGATAACATAGTACACAAACTGGTATTGGGGGCGTCAAATGACCCACCCAAAAATAATTTACACGTTTTCGCAGAGATTTTATTGATTGTCCAGCCTACACAGTCATAAAAAGA
>JBDHXS010000099.1:0-14304 GCA_039810845.1 Runella sp.
ACCGAAAAGATGCCCCAAGAACTTAACGACAAGGATATCAGTAGCTTGGCCAAAACAATTGCCGAAACCGCAGATCCAGTAAAAGGTGAGCAGATTTTTCGCAAGAGTGCTTTGGCTTGCCTTACCTGTCACGCTATTGGTGGAGCTGGCGGTCGCATCGGCCCTGATTTAAGTAGCCTCGGAACAAGTTCTCCTGTAGAAACCATCATTCGTTCTGTACTTTACCCAAATGTCTCTATTAAAGAAGGTTACGAGTTGCAACGCATCGTTAAGAAAGATAAAAACGAAATGATGGGTTATATTGTGAGTAATGGTAACGCTGAAATTATAATACGGGATGTAACAGGCCAGGAAGTGTCAATCCCTAAAAGCCAAATTAACCTCATTGAGAAGGTTTCGGGTTCGTTGATGCCTGCGGGTTTGACGGCTGGTTTGGACAAAGAGGAGTTTAGAGACCTTATTGGTTTTCTATCCAAAATGGGGGAGTCTGGTAAATTTCGCGTTCCCACAACCCGCTATGTACGTCGTTGGAATGTCATTTCTTCTGACAAAGATTTGGCCAAAAAGATTGTGAATGAAGGGATTGGCTACGTTGTAAAAAACAGCGCCAAGCTATCTTTTGAACCTGCCTATAGCAAAGTGGCAGGAGATTTGCCATTGGAAGAGCTACCTATTATTGAAACAGGTACTAACAAAAAATACACCGTCGTCAAATTTGAAATTGAAGTAGTAAGCAAAGGAACTGTAAACTTTGCCTTCAACTCCACCACTGGCATGAGTGCTTGGGTGGGTGGAAAACCACTCAAACTCAATGACAACGGTGGAGCAGTTGACCTTCCGCAAGGGGTTCACTCCTTTACACTGGCCTTGGATCGAGACTTAGCAAAAGAAAAATCATTGACTATCCAATTGCTTGACACCGAAAATAGTTCAGCGCAAACAAGGTTGATTATGGGAAGATAAAGTCAAGGATGAATCTTATTTTTGGGCTTGCTTATTGCCACCCATTGTACGCAGATATTTGACCAAATCCAACACTTCTTGCTCGGCCAATGAATCAAAAAGTCCTAATGGCATGAGTGAAGTTGGCATCACCTCCCGCGACTGAATTGCCGATTTGTTGACCACAACTGCATCCTGTCCTACTACCCGCATCGTTAACTGGCGTTCATTTTCTGAAATTACATTACCAGAATAGGTGCGCCCGTCGCGGGTAGTTACAACGACCAATTTGTAATCTTCCTGAATTTCACCACTGGGATTCAGGACGTTAAACAAAAGATAATCCAAGTTGGCACGGTTGGAGCCTGTTAAATCAGGACCAATGTTGCCACCTTTTCCGTACATTTTATGGCAACTGCCGCAGGTACGTTGAAAAACCACTTCTCCTTTGGTGGCGTTGGCAGTGGCTACGGCTTTGTCGGTAATCATCCGCTGGTATTTTGAGTACGATTTTTCTAAAGAGGGTTCTTGCTCAATAGGCCCCCATACTTCAATAAAACCACTGCCTACTACACGCAGCAACTGTCGAGCTGCATAAGGTGGCACGTCGCGTTTGGGAATTGTTTGATTTTTTAAGGCTTGAGTCAATTGCCAACCATACTTAGGCCGAGACGAAAGCGTTTGGATCGCCTGCTGTTTTTCAGCTATATCAAGGTCTTTGTATTTAGAAATCAACAATTTAGCCAACGGTTCTTTGTCATAATCGGCAATGGCGCGAATTACGTCTAACCGCAGTCTGGGCTCATTCAAAAGACTGGGAATTTCTTCCACCAATTCTTCACGTTTGCGAGCGGCAATGGCTTGTAAAGCCTGTTGACGTTGGGCTATCGGTGCATTTTTGTTTTTCAGGGTGAGCATTGACTTCTGCGTGGCTTCTGTGTCGCCAAACCGTTGGGCTATTTGTTGCGCAAGTTGCGGTACATCTCCTTTTGTCAAACGCAGTTTTGCATATACAGGTGCCCAATTGGCGGGTGCTTTTAGATCAAAACGGCCTTCTAATCCATCGCGCATTCCTTCCAACATACTTATCAAATTTAACGTTGACAAGGTTTTAAACCTTGTCAACGTTGCTATGACCGTTTCAGGCGCATTGGCATCTATAATCCGACGTGCTACGTATTTGGCAATCAAGGGAATCTCAGTTTGAGAGGCCAGTTCAAGGGCACGTTTGGGATTGGTTTTTATCAAGGGTTCGAGGCCAAACCAAATCATTTTGGGCAAATTATGGTCTTCGTTATCTTCGCCATGTTTGGCTAAATTTTCGACAATTTTCCAAGCGTTTTCATGGTCAATCCGTTGCATTGCAGAACTCAGATAAAGGCGAACGATAGGAGAGGGGTCTTCTTTTGCCATTTTAACAAATTGTGCTAAAGCTTCTGTCGAAGGTGCTTTGTCTTCGCACAAAAGCTGAATTGCCCACGCACGCACGTATTCGTCAGTATCGCTCAAGGATTTTAGAAGCTCTGTAGAAGATATATTATTTGTAATATGTAAAGCCCACAAAGCTCGTAAACGATGATCCGAATTGGTATTGGACTGAAAAATGGTTTGTAAATCAGCAACGGCGTTTTTATCTAAACTTCCTTTGGTAGCTCGTGATTGTAGGATCACCCGCGCTCTTCTGGAATGCCAGTCACTTGGACTTTTCTGTAACTCAACCAGCTGTTTGTCAGACAATTTAGTTAAATCATCATAACGGCCTTCCCAGTTTTTTGCCAATGATTCTTTAGGCATAATTCTAAAAATTCGACCTGTTTCCCCATTTATCACCTCTTTGCCGCAAATATCGGCATCGTGCCAATCCAACACATACAAACCTCCATCGGGACCCACTTCCATGCTGAATCCTACCCATTGAGCGTTGTTGGCCATGAGCAGTTCATCGCCGTGTTTAGCCACAAAACCTGATCCTCTTTTGTTTAAAATATCCGACAAAACGGCATGTTCGTGGATATTGGCCATAAAAATTCGTCCTTTGTGTTCCTGCGGAAAGGCATCTGACTGATATACCCGCGCTCCACCGTGTGCCGAACGGTGGCTGTGGTCGGCAATGGTGCGAATATCGCTGTAAATGTAGGGGTTGAAATGCTGCCCACCCTGACGATGATAAATGCCGCCCAGTATGACATGCCACATGTGCGGAATCACGCACGCACTGATAAAAAGCTGCCCTTTGGCATCGTAATCAATGCCCCAAGGGTTGCTGAAACCGTGTGCTACAACTTCAAATTTGTCTTTTGTGGGATGGTACCGCCACACACCGCCGTTGATGTCCACCCCTTCGCCCTGTAAAATGTCTTCGGGAAATGGGTCTTTGTGCCGATACAATTTCCCTTTTCCTTCGGGTTTACGCACTTTGGAGGGTGTCGCAAATCCCTGACAACCGTACAGCCAGCCATCGGGTCCCCAATGTAAACTATTGAGCGTCTCATGGCGATCGCGAATGCCCCACCCTGTAAGTTTTACTTCGATGTTGTCCATGTCGGCCACATCGTCATGGTTGCGGTCGGGAACAAAAAGTAAGTTTGGCGGTGCGCCTAAGTACAACCCATCAAACCCAACGGCCATTGCAGCAGGAAAGGCAATTCCTTCCAAAAATACTTTTTTACTATCGGCTACACCATCATGATTGGTATCTTCCAAAATCAAAATGCGGCTGTTGCCTGCGTTGGAAAAACCTGCTCCTCGCGATTCGTAATCCCGATTTTCGGCAATCCAAAGCCGCCCTCGGTCGTCCCAGCAAAAGGCCATGGGTTGGGTCATCATGGGTTCTGATGCCCAGGTGTTTACTTTGAAACCCTCCTTGAGCGTCATGTTGGCAACGGCTTCTTCGGGCGTCAAAAACTTCGCATCGCGGCCTTCCTGTTGTGCCACTCCCCACAACGAATACATCATATCCTGCCCGCTGAATTCGGCCCAAGTATTGGTAAGTTTTACATCGTTTAGTTCGCCCGTATAAATCACCAATTGATGCTTAATGACTTCAATTTTGTCTTTTTTAATCTGCCAATCTCCCATTCTGGCCCGTGCTGGGCCTGCCCCCAATTGCCCATCTACACGCCAATATTGCGGAAATCCTTTGTTTTCTGGATGGTCAAAAATAGCAATATGAGCTAAGTCTTTGCGCCCTTCCACTTGCATTCCTATGTCCACCCAGCCAGCACGTTGTCCCTCAGCTTTTTCATTTTTCTGACGAGCAGCATTCACCACCTCTCCTTTGATGCCTTGTTTCCACGGCATTCGGATAAACAATCCACCATAATCGTATTTGCCAATAGTGACATCGGTTTGGGCTTCGCCAGCCCATTCCAAATCCAGCAGGTATTTGCTCTCCTGCTCGCGCATCACCCACGTTTGGGTTTCGGTCAGTACGGCATTGCCTTTTTCGTCGAGTAAATCATACACGGTGGCCCATTTCACCTCTGTTCCTTTGCTTTTGATGACTTTGGCCGAAACTCTTTTCCAGTAATCGCCTTCGGGATGATGAAAATAATCGCGACCGTTAACGCGTGTATAGCCCCAATAGATGCCCGTTTGATGTTTATGGTGTCCGGGACTGTATTCAGTCAGTACGCCTTTGCCATCGGGTGCCTGAATTGGGTGCAGGTAAGGACGAAAATCAGCTTTGGCATTTTGGGTCAAAATGGGCGTTTTTTCATTGAGTCTAAACACTGAAATTGTTCCTGCCTTTTCATCTTGAACGATTCGCAATTCCGTTTTTTTAGGCGGAACTTTTGTAGGATTTACCTCTTTGGGTTTCAATGCAATCCACCCGAAACTGACAAGAACTAACGACAAGGACAGGATAACTGATTTCATTTTATTTTTAGTTGATTTCTAATCTTTGCTCTAACCCTTAAAAGGATTGAGAAGTCATTAGTTCCTGCTTTTTGTCCAAATAAATAATCGAAGAATTCTTTTACATACCTCTTTCTGCTGCTTGATTGGCTGGGAGCAAAATTGGAGACTATATGATTTTTAGGCCATACTTGCTTTTATTATAAGATATTGAAAACCTCCAAAAGTTTGTAAAGCAACACCGCAAGTTTCGGGTTTTATGGTCGTGGCTTATGCCGTAATTTTGTATCGTAATCAAAAACAAAGTAAGATGAAAACGCAAGATTCCACCACGTATCAGAAAATCGAAGAAGCCATCGGTTACCTCAACCAAAATTTCAGACAACAGCCCAACCTCGAAGATATTGCCGAAAAGGTACACCTTAGCCCCTTTCATTTCCAACGGCTTTTTAGCGATTGGGCAGGGGTAAGTCCTAAAAAATTCCTCCAATACCTCAGCGTTGAGTACGCCAAAAGTATTTTAAATGATAAACACGCTACCCTTTTCGACGCTGCTTACGAAACGGGACTTTCGGGTACGGGAAGGTTACACGATTTGTTCGTGAAAATTGAAGGAATGACTCCCGGCGAATTCAAAAATGGGGGCGAAAATCTGAACATCAATTACAGTTATGCCCAAACGCCTTTCGGAAATGTATTGGTAGCTTCTACGCCCAAAGGCATTTGCCACATTGCCTTTGCCGATGACGAAAATTTGGCTTTTGAAGCCTTGCAAAAATCATTCCCCAACGCACATTATCATCATATCTTGGATTTGAATCAGCAAAATGCGCTATTGATTTTTACCCACGATTGGCAAAAACTCCATCAAATCAAATTACACCTAAAAGGGACTGATTTTCAATTGAAAGTATGGGAAAGTTTGTTGAAAATCCCCATGGGAAAGCTTGCTACTTACGGAAATATTGCGGCTCAAATTCAAAAACCAGCGGCCTTCAGGGCAGTGGGAACGGCCATCGGAGATAATCCCGTGGCATTTCTGATTCCCTGTCACCGCGTAATTCAATCTACAGGGGCATTTGGACAATACCATTGGGGAAGCAACCGCAAAACGGCCATAATTGGCTGGGAAGCTGCCCAAGTAAATATTGTTTAAAAAAACATAGTAAGGGTCTTATGTCAAACACCTTTTCTGCTAAATTCTACATTTCCCAACCCTCAAAGGAAAAATAAATTTATGCAGTGGCATCAGGTTATAGACCCCTTTAATAACATTGGTTTATCGGCATTGCTTGCGATAGTACCCATTCTCTTTATTTTCTGGGCGTTGATTATCAAAAGAATGAAGGGGTATCAAGCAAGTTTAATAGCCATTGGTCTGGCCATCATCATTGCCATTTCAGCTTACGGTATGCCCGTAAAACTGGCCTTGCTTTCTACGGCAAATGGGGCTTTGTATGGCTTGTTTCCTATCTGCTGGATTGTCATTACTGCTGTTTTTCTGTTTAATATCACGGTAAAAAGCGGGCAGTTTGAGATTATTAAGCACTATATGGCCTCCATTACCTCCGACCGAAGACTTCAAGCATTGCTGATTGCCTTTTCGTTTGGTTCTTTTTTGGAGGGTACTGCGGGGTTTGGGGCCCCCGTTGCTATCACGGCGGCCATGCTGGTTGGTTTGGGATTTAATCCTCTCTATGCAGCGGGCATTTGTCTAATTGCCAATACCGCCCCCGTGGCATTTGGGGCCATAGGCATTCCCATTACGGTTGCTTCGCAAGTTACCTCTATTCCCGAAATGGCCATTTCACAAATGGTGGGAAGAACGCTGCCGATTTTATCGGTGGTGCTTCCTTTTTACTTAGTCATGATTATGGCGGGTTTCAGAAAAAGCAATGAAGTTTTACCTGCTATTATTGTAACGGGGGTTTCATTTGCATTCTTGCAATGGTTCTCTTCCAATTTCATCGGTCCGGCCCTTCCTGACGTAATAGCGGGGATTGGTTCTATTGTGAGTTTAATCTTATTGCTGAAATTTTGGAAACCCAAAAGTATCTGGAGATTTCCGAATGAGCCTATCCCAACAGTCAATATGGACATTAAATACACGACAGGCGAAATTATCCGTGCATGGTCTCCTTTTATTTTATTAACCATATTCATCATTGCTTGGGGACTAAAACCGATTAAAGACGTTTTTAACGCTGTGGGACAGGTACAATTTGAGTTTCCAGGTATTCACAATATGATTATTGATAAAAATGGAAAAGAAATCCCACACATTTTTAAATTTAATTACCTGTCTGCGTCTGGTACAGCTATATTGTTGTCAGCAATTGTTTCTATTCCGCTAATTGGAATGAAATTTGGCGAAGCTTTGAAGCTATTTAAAGAAACCCTAATCCAACTCACATTTCCAATTCTTACCATTGCCTCGGTGCTGGGCTTTGCTTATCTTGTCAATGATTCGGGCATCACCATTACCCTAGCCGAAGCACTGGCCAATACAGGTTTTTTATTCCCTTTCTTTGCCCCCGTACTTGGGTGGTTAGGGGTTTTTATTACGGGTTCGGATACTTCGGCCAATGCACTATTTGGCAAACTTCAAGCGTCAACCGCCACTTCTATTGGGGTTGATCCCGTAATAACTGTTGGGGCAAATGTATCTGGTGGAGTAGTGGGCAAAATGATTTCGCCTCAATCCATTGCGGTCGCCGCTGCCGCAGGTCATCTGGTAGGAAAAGAATCCGAACTTTTCAGGTTTACGGTAAAGCACAGTTTTTTTATGCTTATTCTTATCTGCTTTATTGTTTTGGCGCAGGCTTACTTATTTAGCTGGATCATACCACAATATCAAATGTTGGTAGCCAACACGACCTCGATCATTCCAGATTTTACAAAAGGATATGTTTATCTGCTGGTATTAGTAGGTGTAATTGTTGCTTTTGCTGCTGCTATCTTTGTTTTGTTAAAAAAAAAGAGTCACAGTGTATAAATCCTATGAGGTTTCAAAGTCGTTTATCTCAGAAACCTCACAGGATTTTTTACTAAAATCTATAAACTTACGCCTCTTTTCCAAGGCATAAAATCATCTTGACCCAGCAATTGCGCTTTGGTTTTGAATTTTCCGCTGGCCAAATCAATACAGTATTCGAGCAGTTCTTCGGCAGTTTCTTCAATCGTTTTATCGCCATCAATAATACCCCCACAATCGAAGTCAATAATGTCAGGCATTTTTTGAGCCAATTTCGTATTGGTTGAAATTTTCACCATAGCACTGACAGGATTTCCCGTTGGCGTTCCTAAACCAGTCGTAAACAGTGTAATCGTGGCACCAGCCGCAGCTTGACCGCTTGTGGCCAAAACGTCATTGCCAGGAGTACAAACCAGATGTAGGCCCGGCGTACTTGAAACTTCAGTATAATTTAATACGTCGGCAATGGGAGCAGTACCTCCTTTTTTTGCAGCCCCAGCCGATTTGATGGCATCCGTAATAAGACCGTCTTTGATATTTCCAGCTGAAGGATTCATATCAAAGCCCGCTCCTACGGCTTCTGCTTTGGCTGCATAGTCACGCATCAAGGTTTCAAACTTAGCTGCTTTTTCTTCACTGACACAACGGTCGATCAGTTCTTGTTCTACTCCGCAGAGTTCGGGAAATTCGGCCAAATAAGTTTTACCACCTAAAGCCACTACTAAGTCAGACAAATGTCCCAGTACGGGATTGGCAGAAATACCAGAAAAACCATCAGAGCCGCCACATTTCAGACCGATATTCAATTTTGAAAGCGGTACTGGCTGACGTTCGAGTTTGTTGGCTTCGAGTAATGCTACAAAGGTCTCTTTGATGGCTGCCGACATCATTTCAAATTCAGTACCGTACGATTGTTGTTCAAAAAACAGGATGGGCTTGTCAAAATTCGGATTCCGTTTTTTGATTTCATTCATCAAATCAGTGAATTGAGTTTTTTGACAACCCAGACTTAAAACTGTGACGCCAGCTATATTGGCATTGTTGGCATAAGCTCCGAACAAGGCTGCCAAAAGGGCAGACTCCTGATTGCTTTCGCCGCAACCCGATTCATGCGTCAGAAACTTGATGCCATCCAGGTTTTTGAACAAAGGTTGGTGGCCTGTCGTACCTACCTGTGTCGTAGCATTGTATTCTTGTAAGGTGTTTGTATCGCCTTTTTCATACAATTTGACCAAATCTTCTACCTGTTTTTGATAGATATCAGGAAAGGCATAGCCAAGGGCCTTATCAAAGGCATCTTTCAATTTAAGGATGTTACGGTTTTCGCAAAAGACCAATGGAATCACCAACCAATAATTGGCCGTACCAGCTTGTCCATCAGAGCGTGGAAAACCCATAAAAGTGCGATTGACCCACTTAGACACGTCGGGAGCCTGCCAGTTGGTTTGTGGCTTACGTTTCAGCACCGAATATTCGTCGGATTCGTGTTTGAGGTTGAACGTGGTGATTTGCTCGCCACGAGCTATAGGCTGAGTAGCTTTTCCTACCAAAACCCCGTACATCGTGACGTGGTCGCCTGTGTTCAAATCTTCAGTAACGAATTTGTGTTTGGCCGCAATGGCCCGAGGTAATACGTAGTTTTCCCCTTCAAATTCGATAATTTCACCCGCTTCCAACGGGCGCAACGCGACAATCACATTGTCTGAAGCGTTGACTTTTAATACTTTATGTTGCATTGTGTTCAGAGGGAGATTTAGTGGGCGGAGATTTTAAAAGAAGGTCTCCCACAAAGCAAGAGACCTTTCCTCACTTATTTAACCTATCAAAAAAATCTTTTATGCTTTTTGGAATGTTCCGTTTACCAAGCGCCAGATTTGCAAAGGATTGGCATCTTTCAGTTCATCGGGTAACAGGCTGTCGGGGAAGTTTTGATAGCTAACAGGGCGCGTAAACCGATAAATAGCATTGGTACCAACCGACGTACTGCGAGAATCGGTAGATGCTGGGAAAGGACCACCGTGCATCATGGCATGACAAACTTCTACGCCTGTTGGAAAACCGTTGATAAGTAAACGTCCTACTTTTTGTTCCAACAAATCAATCAAATCAGCGTATTCAGCCAACTCTTCTGGAGTTCCGTGGACGGTTGCTGTTAAGTGACCTTCCATCGTTTCGGCAATGTGCAGCATTTCTTCTTTGCTATCAGCCTCTACCAACACACTTGTTGGTCCAAATATCTCTTCTGACAAGGTATGATCTTCGGCAATAGCCTGTGCATCGGTTTTAAATAATACAGGTTGAACAGCTGTAAAACCATTCACTTCACCGCCTTTTGCTACGATAGATACACTGTCATTTTCAAGGTGTTTAGTCACTCCTTGATTGTAGGCTTTCTGAATACCATTGGTGAGCATAACACCGCCAGAAACGTTTTTGAACTGCGCTTCTAAATCTGTTAAAAAAGGTGCGTATCCTTCGGTTTTATTCGCAATAATCATGCCCGGATTGGTACAAAATTGTCCTACTCCCAATGTGACAGAGGCCGCAAATTGCTGGGCAATCGCATTACCTTTTTCTTTCATGATTTGGGGCAAAATGAAAACAGGATTGGTGCTCCCCATTTCGGCATACACAGGAATAGGCTCGGGACGATTGGCCGCTAGATGGAATAAAGCCATACCGCCCTGATACGAACCGGTAAAACCAATGGCCTTAATGTAAGGGTGCTGTACCAATGCAGCTCCTACTTCAGCACCGCTGCCATGCAATAGCGAAAAAACACCATCAGGCATTTGCGATTGAATGGCTGCTTGCTGAATTGCTTTGCCTACTAACTCTGAAGTGCCTGGATGTGCAGAATGTGCTTTTACAATGACTGGACAACCTGCAGCTAATGCCGAGGCAGTATCGCCACCTGCTACAGAAAAAGCCAAAGGGAAATTGCTTGCTCCGAATACACCCACAGGGCCTAAAGGCCGTTGCATTAATCTTAAATCTATCTTAGGAAGTGGTTGGCGGTCAGGAATGGCTGTTTCGATGCGGGCATTGACCCAAGAACCGTCGCGTAGGAGTTGCGCAAACAGCCGCAATTGTCCAGTAGTGCGTCCGCGTTCGCCTTGGATTCGACCAGCAGGCAAGCCTGTTTCTGCCGTAGCGATTTCAACCAAAGCATCACCTATATTTTCAATTTCTTCGGCAATTTTATCTAAAAATAATGCCTTTTCTACACCTGATTTTTTACGATAAATTTTGAAAGCTGACTGCGCTTTTTGGGCTGCCAGTTCCAATTCTGCTTTGGTGGCTTTGTGATATTGGGTAGGAAGTGGCTCTCCCGTCGTGGGATTCAATGCTTGAAAAGTGCTTTCGCCTTCAGCAGAGATTGAGGCACCGATTAATTGTTTTCCTTCTAAATTCATCTTAAAGAGGTTTTTGCGAGACTGTATTTATCAAAGTCCCGATGTGTTCAATGGTTATTTTGACTTCATCCCCAACGTTTAACGTAAACTCATTGGGCGGAACAAGCCCAGTTCCTGTCATCAGAAACACGCCATAAGGGAAAGAGGTTTCACGGAATAAATAACCAATCAGTTCGGTATGAGTGCGTTTCATGCGATTGATAGAAATATTTCCTTCAAACACAGGTTCTCCATTTCGCACGATTTCGATATTTATTTGAGCATCTGGGTTAATGGGTTGGGCAGGAACGTACAAACACGGGCCAATAGCAGCTGCGCCGTCGTAACTTTTGGCTTGAGGCAAATACAAAGGATTTTCGCCCTCAATATCTCGTGAACTCATGTCATTGCCACAGGTATAACCCACAATTTTACCGTTTGAAGTAGCAAAAAGCGTAAGTTCTGGTTCGGGAACATTCCATTTAGAATCTCTCCGAATCAATACCTGAGCACCGCTACCCACGGTTCGTGCTGCGGTAGCTTTGAAGAAAAGCTCGGGACGGTCGGCTTCGTAAACACGGGCATAAAAATCACCACCTCCTGCATCTTTAGATTCTTCCATGCGAGCTTCACGACTTTTCATGTAGGTTACGCCCGAAGCCCAAATTTCCTGCTGATTGATAGGTGCCAATAAGTAGGTTTTGAGTATTTCTTCAAGGGAAGCATCGGCAGAAAGGGTTTGAATTTCTACTGATACGGCATCAAACAAATCGTCGCGATTTACATAGGTATCCCAGTCTTTTTGGGGGGAAAGGTAGAAATTTGATTCGAATTCAATAACGATACCCTGTTTTGTACGGTATAATTTCATAATCAACTAGATTTTTGATAGGCTTAAAGAATAACCTATGCAAAGTAAAGGGATAAGACGCTAAATTTTATGTGAAATATTATACAGTTTTGATGAAATATTATCAATTTTGAAAATAGAAAGCAAAGACAATACCATTATATCATGCAAGCGATTCTTCGTAAAGTCAATCCTTCTGCTACTTATTCGTTTGTTGCCAGAATTGATAAATTACCTTATTTGTACGAAAAATGGCATTTTCACCCTGAATTAGAGCTGACTCATATTAGGCAAAGTCGAGGAACGCGTTTTGTAGGAGATGGCATTGAAGAGTTTGAAGAAGGAGATTTGATTTTGCTTGGAAGTAATTTGCCGCATGTTTGGAAAAATGATACCGCCTATTTTCAACCCCATTCTACTTTGCAAGTAGAATCACAAGTGATTCAATTTCTGCCTGATTGTTTTGGAAAAGATTTTTTGAATTTGAAGGAAATGGAAAGCATCCGACGGCTTTTTGAAAAGGCAAAGCGGGGATTGCGAATCACGGGCGAAGTCAAAGAAAAAGTGCTGAAGTTGATGACTCAATTGATTGAGAATACAAATGGTGTTCAGCGCATTGGCCTTTTTCTAAATATTTTGGAGCTCATTGCAGAATCGGAGGAAATTGTTTTTTTGAGCAGCGAAGGTTTTTTGGATTCCTACCACCGTTTTGATACCGATACCATCAACCATGTTTATGAATTTACCCTTTCACAATTCAATCGACGTATATTGATTGAAGAAGCGGCGGCCATCGCCAACATGTCGGTGGCTAATTTTTGCAGGTATTTTAAAAATCGTACGCAGAAAACATACGTTCAGTTTTTGACGGAAGTACGTATTGGTTATGCCTGTCGGATGTTGATTGAAAATAAAAAAAGCGTTCAACAAATTGCGTTCGATTGCGGTTTTCATAACATTTCTAACTTCAATCGCTCATTTCGGCTTCTCAAACATCAAAATCCAATGGCGTATCGGGCTGCTTTTGGGTAAATACGTCTGAACTATTTATTCCAGCATCTCCCAACTTTGCACTTTCCCCTTTTTTGTTTCTACAAGCCATACTTTGATGCCTGGAAAATGCTTTAAAAACTTTTTCGACTGTTTGATTCCTGATACGCTGAAAGCCGTTGCCAAGGCATCTGAAACGGTTCCATCCGAAGCGATTACTGTAGTTCTGACGTGAAATCGCAGACCAATGCCCGTTTTAGGATTGACAATGTGCGAATAACGAATTCCGTTGAAATCTGCATGACGGTATGTGGGGCCAGAAGTGGCCAAGGTGGTATTGGCCAATTCCAATGTTTTCAAAGAATCACTGCCGTTTGAAACAACAATTTTCCAACCTCTTGAAGCAGGGGGAGCGTCGGTCAATACCACTTTTCCACCTGCATCCATCATCGCTGATTTTATTCCGTAGGTTTTCAATACTTTGATGGCTTCTTCAGCGGCAAACCCTTTGCCCAGTCCACCAATATCCAAACGCATACCAGCTTGCGTTAACAGCACACTTTGAGTAGTCGAATCCAGTTTCATTTTACCGAATCCGATTTTTGAGCGAGCCTCAGCAATTTCTTTTTTATTTGGAAAAATTCGTTGGCGAATAGCGCGACGCCAAAGCTGAACAATCGGGCCAACCGTAACATCGAAAGCCCCTTTTGTCTTTATGCTGATGTCTTGTGAAATGGTTAGAATATCAAAAAGGTCTTTGCTAACGTGGATCCATTGACCTGAACCTGACTGGGCCGAAAGGCGGTTGATTTCACTGCCATCGGCATAATCACTCATGATGGCATTCAACTGCTCAATACGTTTAAAAGCACTTTGAGCGGCTTTTTGTGCAAGTGAATCGTCGGAAGTATAAAAAACCAACTTAAACGGTGAACCCATCAGTCCTTTTTCAAATGTGTAGCGTTTGTCTTGCGCATGTAAGGAGGCAGTCAAATAAAAAAGTAAAAATAAAAATTGAAGTGAAAAACGCTTCATCAGTTGTAATGTGGGTTTCGGGGACAAAAGTACAGCAAAACTTAAAAGTTTATACTGGATAATAGTGAATCTATAGACTCTTACTATAACTTAGATTGCGCATCTTATCGTTGAAAAATTGGCATCATTCAAAAAAATAAAAGTATTTTCATATTTATGTAAGGAGTTTTTAGCTTCCCACTTGTCTTTATGGTAGATTACAGAAAGGTATGTTATTCCTTTACGAAATTACCCTAAGGCAAGTATGATGGAACAAGCTT
>JBDHXS010000100.1:0-14300 GCA_039810845.1 Runella sp.
TTCTGCACCTTTGAGTGTAGCTGCTCGAATGACTTCCATGGGGTGAAAACCTGCTTCGCGAAGAAGCTCTAACTCACGGATATAGGCAAAACCATATAGTTGATAAATAAAGCCTGAATCTGAACCCGTTGTGACGCGTCCACCACGGTTTTTGTATTCATTGATAAAGGTCATCCAAAGGCGGTAGTTTTCTTTCCAAGCTACTTCCTGTTCTGTACCCCAGTTGTGCCAATACGAACCGTGTGAAATACGGCTTGGGCCATAAAAACGCCACAATGAAGGTAATGTATATTCATCGTGCCATTCAGCACGACGAGCCAGCATCAATTCGCGATTGGCTTCATAAATATTAAAGGTAGGATCAATAGTAAAATCCAATTTTAGCATTTCATCCATTACTTGGTTCCACTTCTCAGTACCAGGTTTTGCTGCCTGCTTCCACAATTTTCCAGCCTCTTCAAAGCGATTCTGCTCATTGTTATAGTTGTAATCGAGTGGATAGTTTTGCAGCGTTTTGTCATCAAATAATGCTTCTGGAAGTCCGTACCAATGTTCCATACTCGTAAGGCCTGCTCTGGCAGTAGCCAAGGCATTCATGCGGCCTACTTCTGTTTGGGCATGATGAGCTGCCGAGCCCAGTCCGAGTTTTTTATTTTCGCCCAACGCAGCTTTAAAGACCTCTGGTTCTGCTCCAAAAAATTTGATACCATCGGCTCCTTTTTGGGCATTCTGTCGTACCCAATCACGGGCTTGTTCGGGTGTGGAAATAAAATCTTTGGCACCTTGTCCAAAAACAGTATATGCTTTGATGCGGGGTGCAGTAATCAGATTTTTAGCACTTTTTTCTTTTTGATCTAATACCCAGTCCAGTCCATTTCCGCAGGAAGGGTCACGAATGGTAGTCACGCCATGTGCCATCCAAAGTTTAAATACATATTCAGCATTTGCTCCTTGTTGCACTCCGCCAATATGCCCGTGCATATCTACGAAGCCAGGCATGATAAACATTCCTGTACAATCCAACTCTTTATCTCCTGGACTCGCCTTTACTCCATTTTTAGGGTCATTGGGCATACCAGGATAGCCTGCTTGGCGAATTTGTGCAATGCGATTGTTTTCCACAACAATGTCCATTGGTCCAATTGGAGGCGATCCAGTGCTGTTAATAATCGTTACACCTCTAATAATGAGCCGTTTGTGTGGTCCATCACCTTCGGCACGATTGGGCGCCTTTTGGACTTGGGCAAAAAGTAGGAGGGAGGAGTGAGTAGTAAGAAGAGAGAGTAAAAGGAGCAGTTTTTTCATTGAATTCGTAAGGTTGATGATAATAGCCAAATTTACGAGATTGTGTTGTAAAAAAAGAAGCGAGAGAGGAAGTTATCCTCTCTCGCTTCTTTTTTTACATGATTTTATAGTTCATCTATTTCAACTTCTTCCACAACTTCAGCACCATTTTGGGCATTTTTGATGGTTTTATTTTCTACCTCCTGCCGTTTTGATTTGTATTTTTTGATTTGTATTTTAAGGGCTTCTAAGGCCAAATCTGTGGTTTCTTCAAATGTTTTTCCTTTTTCTTTTACAAACAATTCGGCATTTGGAACTTTGATTTTGACTTCTAAAATTTTGTCCTTGACTTTGCTGCTTTCGCTTTTATCGAGTCGGAGGTAAACCTCTCCACCAGTTATTCGGTCATAAAATGTTTCAAGTTTTTCTAATTTTTTTTGGATGAATTCGAGCAGCTTAGGGTCTGCGTCGAAGTGGATTGCGTGCATTTGCAGTCTCATAATTACGCACAGTTTAAAGTTTAACAATTATTTCCAACCTTTTTTGTGGATTAAAAAGGGGAAAAAATAGCGGTCTGCCATAATCAGACCGCTATTTCAGGATTTGAAATCCACCTTTAACGATTGTGAGTCTAAACTGTGTATTTATTTTCAGAAAACCAAGGACTCTGGTTGCTTTTTTTTTAAGTTTATTTCAATTCACTCATTGTCAACATATCCATATCGGTGAAGGAGTAATTTTCGCCAGCCATGGCCCATAAAAATGAATAACTTGTTGTACCTGAACCTGCATGAATAGACCAAGGAGGAGAAATAATGGCCTGTTCGTTGGCTACTACCAAATGACGAGTTTCATTAGGTTCTCCCATAAAATGAAAAATGCGTTGGTTTTCGTCTATATCAAAATAAACATAGATTTCTGAGCGGCGGTCATGAATATGTGGTGGCATAGTGTTCCAAACACTGCTGTACTTCATGGCCGTCATCCCCATCACTAATTGACAACTTTCTAGGCCATCGGCATGAATGTATTTATAAATAGTACGTGTATTGGCTGTTTCGGGAGAACCCATGTCTACAGGAAGAGCATCTGCTGCTTTCATCAGCACCGTTGGGATATTACGGTGTGCTGGTGTAGAAACCAAAATAAATTTGGCAGGAAATTCAGCATCTAAGCTCTTGAAAGATACTGCCTTATTGCCTTTTCCCACGTACAGGCAATCTCGTTTTTGAAGTGTAAAAAGTTCATCCCCCACCATTACAAAACCATCTCCGCCTATGTTGAGGATACCTAATTCACGACGTTCAAGGAAGTAATCAGCTCTCAGTTCTTCGTAAGTTGGTAATTTATGCAACTGCCCTACGGGTTTAATACCACCCACAATCATGCGGTCATAGTGCGAATAGACGAAATGAAACTGATCAGGAACAAATATTTTTTCCATTAGGAATTCTTCTCGAATACGATGTGTGTTGTAGCCCTTAAAATCAGTTGGGTTGGTTGCGTGTCGAACTTGGATATGCATGATGGTAGTGAGTTGAACCCCACCCTGCCCCTCCTCTGTGAGAGAGGGATAGAGTCACCTCCACCCTCACAGGGGAGGAGGATAGGAAGTGGGGTGGTTATTTTAAGATAGGTTCAAGTGCTTTATTATTTTTATCGAGCCAGTCGGTGATGTCTTCAACAATTTGGCGAACACCGATTTGAGGTGCCCAACCTGTCAAACGAGTGACTTTTGTATTGTCGGTAATATACATTCGAATGTCTGCTGTGCGAGTTTCAGGGACTTGTTTAATTGGAATGATTTTCCCAGTTACTTCTTGGCAAATTTGGGTCAATTCTTGCAATGATGTACTGCTGGTCAATCCACCCCCTGCATTGAGTATTTCGCCATTTATTTTATCTAAATTGTGCAACTGCCAGTCTATCAGTCGATATAAGTCTGCAATGTGAAGCATATCACGAGTTTGCTTACCTGTTCCGCCGTAGCCAAAATAGCCCAACTGTTGTTGCCAATAATGTTTCGCAATCCAAAGTACCATCACTCCCTGATCCACTTTACCCATTTGCCAAGGTCCTGTAATTACACCACAACGATTGATAACGGTTTTTAACCCATAAAATTCATTGTATTCCTGAATAATTAATTCGGAAGCCAGCTTAGTAGTGCCATATAGAGAACGAGCTCCGTCCAGTGGAAAATCTTCCGCAATGCCTTTAGAGGATACTCCTTTTACGGGCTGGTCGTCGGTAAGAACAAAACGTGTTTCGGTTTCTGCAAAATGGAGCGTTTCAATGGTTTTGATGGGATACACACGGCTGGTTGAAAGAAAAATAAACCCAGCACGGTGTCGAAGGGCATAATTGAGGCAGTTAACAGTTCCAAATAAGTTGGTATTAATCAAATAGTCGGGAGTGCCGTCCAGCCCTGCCAAAACTGAAGGCTCTGCTGAAGCTTCAATAACGGTATCTACGGCTGGCAGCGAATCAAAGTCTTCTTTGTTGCGAATATCTCCATGAACAAATGTGATACCTGCTTGAGTCAAGCGAGCTATATTGAGTTCTGAGCCTTTACGTTTTAGATTATCTAAACAAAAAATTTCGTAATCAGGGTAGTTGGTTTTCAAGGCTATGGCTAAGGATGAACCAACAAATCCAGCTCCACCGGTTATTAAGATTTTCACTACTTATTTTGGGGTTTAAATTGCTAATTATAACGTCTTTTCAGATTTACATTTTCAACAGGTTGAATGATTAATGGTACTTTTTCAATCTTAACGGCACTGGCCTCCAAACCGAACCATTTATCTTCTCCAGGAATGAATTTTTTGATAAAGAAATGCGCCTTCATAATAATTTGCTCAAATAGAGGCAATTCATTTTCAAGCGAAAGGTATTTTTCCAACACTACAAACCTAAAGTCGCCAATGCGATTTTGTTTGTTGAGTGAGGCATAACGGCTTGTTATATCTACCTCCTTATTCTTAACCATTTCTTCGATGACTTTGCGCAAGTACAAATTGATTTTTTGCTCTACCCGAAAGCCCAAATAAAAATTAACTTTTATGACATCTTCCGCTTCTAAAATATGCACTTTATACTCCATTGTGTAGGGTTCGTCGGTAGTTTCCACATGGACAAACCAATATATATCTGCCCGTTTAGGACGTTTGTCAAAGATGGAGTAAATAACTTTTGATTCGATTTCGGTTAAGCGCGAAGCATTAGACATAAAAACCAAATGGGTAGCATATTTGGGGATAGTCAAATCGCTGCTCAAGGCTTTTAAATCGTCTATGTATTTTTCCAGTTTTACATATTCTGTGAGCCTTTGCTTGATATAAAACGAGTTATACCAAATCACCATAACCGAAATAATGACACCACTAATGAGCAATGATACCCAGCCTCCATGGGTAAACTTAGCCAGATTTGCGACTAAGAAACCGCCTTCTAACGTAATATAGACCACCAAAAACAACACAACTCCCCAAGGGGCAAATCGTTTGACATAGAGGTAATAAGACATCAAGAGGGTGGTCATCAGCATTGTTAAGGTAATAGCTAAACCGTAGGCCGCCTCCATTTTTCCCGATTCACGGAAATACAGAACGACTCCCACGCATCCTATATACAAAAGCCAATTGACACTTGATACGTAGATTTGTCCTTTTTGAAGGCTTGGGTAGCGAATCTGTACCTTTGGCCAGAAATTTAAACGAATAGCTTCACTAATGAGCGTAAAAGAACCTGTAATTAATGCTTGGCTGGCTATTACTGCTGCTGAAGTCGCTATTAAAATTCCAATAATCAAAAACCACTCAGGCATAAGCTCATAGATAGGTTTTCGACCATTAAGTGCCTCTCCTGCATGGGCAATAAGCCAGTTACCTTGGCCAAAATATTGCATTATCAAACAGATTTTTACAAAAACCCAGCTAACACGTATGTTTTCACGACCACAGTGACCCAAATCCGAATAAAGTGCTTCTGCCCCTGTGGTACACAAAAACACGGCTCCAAGAAGCCAAAATCCATGCGGATACTCAGCCAACAGGCGATAGGCATATACTGGATTTATTCCTCGGATGATGGATAAATCTTTAGCAATCCAAATAGCTCCAAACGTGGCCAACATCCCAAACCAGATGAACATAATCGGACCGAAAGCTTTTCCGATAGTGCTGGTACCAAAAACCTGAACCAAAAACAATAAAGTCAGAATAGTAATTACAATGGGAACAGTTTCTATATCAGGATAAATGGCTCTCAGCCCTTCTATGGCAGATGATATTGAAATAGGGGGTGTGATAATACCGTCGGCTAAAAGTGTAGCTCCGCCTATCATAGCTGGAATAGTGAGCCACTTTGCATGGCGTCTAACCAAGGCATATAAAGCAAAAATTCCACCTTCTCCCCGGTTATCGGCACGTAAAATTAAAATGACATATTTAAGAGTTGTTTGGAGAGTAAGCGTCCAAAAAACACAGGACAAAGCCCCCAGAACGACCGTTGCATCTATTGGCTGCTTGGTTTCTTTTATAAGTGCCTCCATTACATACAATGGTGATGTACCAATATCCCCATAAATAATTCCAAGAGCTACTAACAACCCACCCGCTGTTAGTTTGTTTATATGCTTAGAATGTCCCCCTGTTTCCATATTATAACTTTAAGAATAAACGCGATTTAATTTTACAATTTCAGCAGGTCTAATGATAAGCGGTACTTTTTCAACTTTAACAGCACTGCTATCCAAGCCAAACCACTTATCTTCGCTGTTCGTAAATTGTTTGATAAAGAAATAAGTCTTCATTATTATTTGCTCAAAAATAGGCAATTGGTTTTCGTAAGACAGGAACTTTTCCAAGACGACAAACCTAAAATCACCAATGACATTGTGCTTATTCAATGACTCGTACCGGCTGGTAATGTCAACTTCTTTGTTCTTCACCATATCTTCGATGACTCTTCGCAAATATAGATTTATGCGTTGTTCAACCCGGAATCCCAGCCTAAAGGTAACCTTAATCAAATCATCGGGTTCAATTACATCTACTTTATATTGCATAGTATAAGGCTCATCGGTGGTATCCACATGGACAAACCAATAAATATCCGCTCGTTTGGGTCGTTTTTCAAAGATAGAATAAATCACTTTTGATTCTACTTCGCTCGTACGAGAGGCATTGGACATAAACACCAAATGAGTTGCATATTTGGGGATGCTGATATCACGACTAAGTTCTTTGATGGGATCTATGTATTTGCTCAGTTTTACATATTCAGTCAAACGGCTTTTGATTTGGGACGATTTGTACCAGATAAACATCACTCCCGCAATAATCGCACAAATTAATACTGATACCCAGCCTCCATGTGTGAATTTAATCAAATTTGCCCCCATAAACGACCCTTCAATAGCAAAATATACTACTAAAAATAAAATCACAAACCACATATTGTAGCGGTGAGTATAGAGATAATATGACATTAGCAACGTATCTACCAACATTGTCACAGTAATGGCCAAACCATACGCTGCTTCCATGTTGGTGGAGCGTTTGAAATAGAAAACTACGGATACACAACCAACAAAAAGTAAAAGATTAACGCTTGGTACATACAATTGGCCTTTTTGGTCGGAAGGATATTTTAGTCTGATTTTTGGCCAAAAGTTAAGTCGAATAGCCTCACTCACCAATGTAAACGAACCTGTAATCAACGCTTGGCTGGCAATGATAGCCGCCATAGTCGCAATGGCAATGCCAGGCAATAAAAACCAATCTGGCATCAATTCAAAGAAAGGCTTACGTCCATTAAGTCGTTGGCCATCGTGTGCCATAAGCCATGCTGCTTGCCCAAAGTAATTGAGTAGTAAACAGGACTTGACAAAAATCCAACTCATCCGAATATTCCCCCTGCCACAGTGTCCAAGATCTGAATAGAGCGCTTCAGCTCCAGTAGTACACAAAAATACTGCTCCTAAAAGCCAGAAGCCTTCTGGGTGTTCAAATAATAGCTTATAAGCATAGTAAGGATTGAGCGCCTTTATAACTAATGGGTTTTGAATGACATAACTGCCTCCTAAAACACCTAAGGTACAAAACCATACCAGCATAATCGGGCCAAAAGCTCCACCTACCACTTTTGTACCAAATACTTGTATAATAAACAGTACACTTAAAATCGCCAGCACAATAGGGACTGTTTGTATGTTGGGGTATAGAATCTCAAGCCCTTCAATGGCTGATGATACTGAAATAGGTGGACAAATAATCCCATCAGCCAATAAGGCTGCGCCACCAATCATGGTAGGTATCGTGAGCCACTTAGCATGACGTCTTACCTGAGCAAAAAGCGATAAGGTGCCACCCTCTCCACGGTTGTCAGCCCGAAGAATCAGAATAACGTACTTGATAGTAGTCTGTAAACTAAGCGTCCAAAATACGCAGGAAAGAGCTCCTAACACTACCTGCTCATTAATGACTGATTTGCCGATAATCGCCTGCATTACATACAAGGGAGAAGTACCGATATCTCCATAAACAATTCCCATAGCCACCATGAGTCCAGCAGCCGTTACCTTGTCCAAATGATGGTGCTCACTATTATTTGCCATGAAAAAAAAATTGTCTATATATGATTAGTCGCACGATTTGAAGCAGTGATAAAAATGTCTATTGTATGGAGAAGACCTAAAGCGTAGTTTATCAGTGGGTTCTTAAAAAATCGGACAAATATAAAAGACTGTATCTTCCGTTGTTCTCCGAAGCACAAAATTATTCATCAAGCATACTGCTAATTAGTTCAAAAATGAAATAAAAAAGTTGAGATTTGGATTTAAGTGCTTGAATATTAATCTGTTAAAGATAAAGGTAATTGGAAATTATAGCAATTTAATCCAGCCAATAAGCCAGTCACTTTTCAAAAACAGAAAAATAAGCACAATTGTCAATAAAGCAACGAGTGATTCACCTAAAAAAGACCTGCGAGACGAAAAAATTTGGGCATTTGTTCTAAAAAATAGATAAAACGGTATTTTGAAATAATAGAACAAGGATACAACGGCATTTAATAACCCTATTATTAAAAGTACAACCAACAATCCATCACCAGCCGACAAATTGGCCTCCCACAAGGCCGAAAATACCAATAACTTGGCCGTAAAACCGACTGTAGGCGGCAAACCCACCAAGGCGACCATTATAATCGTAAAACAGATACTCAATAAAGGTTGACTTGTTCCTTTTCCTGCAAATGAATTCAGATCCGTAGCTCCTTTGCCTATCAAGTCAATCAGTAAAAAAGCTGCTAAATTCATAACTACATAAACAGTTATATAAAAAGTAGCACTTTCAAAACCTGTTTGATTGAAAGCTACTAAGCCCACCAAAATAAATCCCGCCTGAGCAATACCCGAATAGGCCAAAAGGCGTTTTAGGTCAGTTTGCCAAAGAGCAGATAGGTTTCCTGCCAAAATACTGACCAAGGCCACCACAGCTATTAATGGCTGAAAATCAATAGACAATACACTCAACAAACGCATTAATATCAACAATGCGCCTACCTTGGGAGCGGTAGATAAAAAGGCAACAATGGGTGTAGCAGCACCTTCATACACATCAGGTGCCCAAATATGAAACGGAACCAATGATAACTTAAATAAGACCCCTGCCAGCGTCAGAAAACCGACAACCAATACAATAGAGGGATGATTCTGCGACAACTGTGATGAAAATACATCGCTGGTCAAATCAAGTGTTCCAGTCATGCCGTATAAAAAGGATAAACCATAAAGCATGACTGCCGAACTCAATGCACCAAACAACAGGTATTTAAGACCTCCTTCTCCTGATTTTTTGTCGTGACCTAAAGTTGCCATTAAATAAGAGCCAATGGATACGAGTTCGATAGATAGATAAATACTCAAACCATTGACAGCCATTGGCATCAGAAATAATCCCAGCACCACTGCCACTAGAATGGAATAAAACTCCGCTGGTAAATCCGAGTCCATGATTTGAACATGAATTAAAATTAACAGGAAAGCAACGAGAATGAGAGTTTTGAAGTAAACAGCTTTATTGTCAAGATAAAGCAGATGGTGAAATAAATAGCCGTTTAGGTCGTTCCATTGAAGAAAAACCAAACTCAAAGCAACCAGCCCCATTCCCAAAGACAAACCGCGCAAAACCGACGTAGTTTGAGTTTGCCAACGGCTGTTTTTCAATAGAATTTCAACTAAAATCAACAATAGGAAAGCGACGGCCAGCCAAGTTTCGGGCAAAAAGCCAGGCAAACTTTGGATAACTTGGTATAGATGGTCTTTGAGTTGCAAGGTAGTTCGATTAATTTGCCAGCAAAAGTACAATTCAACATGAAAAAGTCATTACTCTCTCTCGGATTGATTTTAGCAACCCTTGCTACACAGGCGCAAAGTATGTTTATTCAGGACATCAACGGGCGGCCTATTTTTGAAAATGGCTACACCGAAATCGAAGGTTCGCCTTATCTGAACGATGCTTGGTCGCGTGGAACGGTCAAAGCAAAACACAACGGTAAAACCTACGAACTTGCCAAAATGCGCTATGACCTTTACAAAGATGAGTTGGAATACGAAGAAAATCAAAAACCATACCGCTTTGGTAACGAAATCACTGAATTTGTTACCAACGATGGTATTTTTAGAAATGGTTTTCCAGTCACAGAATCATTGACTGCTCGTACTTTTTATCAGGTACTTTATGATGGAAATGTGAAATTGCTCAAACGAAATACGGTACGGATTCAAACCGAAAAATTGTACAGTTCGGCAACACAAACCAAACGTTTTATGAAAGAAGATGCCCTGTTTCTGTTTAAAAACGGAACAGTCACCCGACTAAAAAAAGACAAAAAAGCGTTGTTGGAGGCTCTCGGAGATAAACAAGCTGATTTGGAAGCATTTATAAAAGACCAAAAGCTTAAACTCACAAAAGAAGAAGATGTATTGAAGGTAATTGAAAAGTACGAAGGTCAGTAGAAAGTTGAATGCCGACGGAATGTTAGGTTCCGCCGGCATTAATATCTTTATGCCAGCGCAGCTACGCCTGGCAATATTTTCCCTTCCATGTATTCGAGTAGTGCACCGCCGCCTGTAGATACATAACTAACACGGTCACCGTAGCCAGCATTGTTGATGGCTGAGGCTGAATCGCCACCACCAATGAGTGAGAATGCGCCGTTTTCTTCCGTTGCTTTTACTACGGCTTCGGCAATTGCATTGGTACCAATAGCAAAATTAGGGAATTCAAATACACCCATTGGGCCGTTCCAAAGAATAGTTTTGGAAGTATGTACTACTTCTTCAAACAATTTTATACTGTCTGGTCCTATATCCAATCCTTCCCATCCGTCAGGAATTTGTCCAGTAGCTACCACTTGGCGGTTAGCATCGTTAGAGAAAGAATCTGCACACACGTTGTCAACAGGCATGATTATATTTACTCCCTTTGCCTTTGCTTTTTCGATGATTTCTAAAGCCAATTCCTGTTTATCGGCTTCGAGCAGTGATTTTCCAATTTGGCCACCCTGCGCTTTGGTAAATGTATAGGTCATTCCGCCGCCAATAATCAGGTTGTCCACTTTATCCAAAAGGCGCTCAATAATGAGGATTTTGTCTGAGATTTTAGCACCCCCCATAATGGCTGTAAATGGACGTTCGGCATGTTCTAGTATACGTTGTGCATTATCAATTTCGGCCTGCATGACATAGCCGCAAACGCGTTCTTCAAAAAATTGACCAATAACCGCCGTAGAAGCGTGTGCACGGTGGGCAGTTCCGAAAGCGTCGTTTACCCACACATCTCCGAGTTTAGAGAGGTTTTCGGCAAATGCTACATCACCTTTTTCTTCTTGTTTGTAAAAACGGAGGTTTTCGAGTAACAATACTTCTCCGGGCAAGAGGGAAGCGGCTTGTTCTGCTGCTGACGCCCCAATACAGTCGTCAGCAAACTTAACTGGAATACCCAGAATGACGGAAAGAGGGTTAATTAAGTGCTTAAGTGAATATTTCTCAGTGGGTCCGTCTTTGGGGCGTCCCAAGTGCGACATTAAAATACATGAGCCGCCGTCAGCCAGAATTTTGCGAATTGTTGGTAGCGTAGCTTGAATACGGGTGTCGTCTGTGATTTCGAATTTTTCGTTGAGAGGAACATTGAAGTCAACGCGAATAAGGGCGCGTTTTCCTGCAAAATTGTACGAATCTACGGTTTTCATAGGATTCAAGTGGGTTATGAAAGATTGATTTTCAGGGCAAAAATAGCTTTTACGATGGATAAATAATTAACAGTTACGAAAAATAGTTAGGTATCGAATGACGTTCTCCAAATTTACTGCACAAGCATTTAGGTGAACCGATTTGGCATAAGCTCTTAGGGTAAAATGCAAATAATCCCCGAAAAATGCTGCCTTTGCGCATATTTGGGGAGTATGGAAATTTTATTCTTCGGGGAATTTCTATTTAAGAAGTGGCTAATTTCTAAAAGAAACCCCGACAGGAATCGAAGTTGGACGTGATCCCAGCCCAATCAAGAGTTGAGGAAAATACTATTTTTGTAAAGTGGTCTTGCTGGGACTCGAAGTCGGACACGACTCTGACCATATCAAGTTTTTAGAAAACTACATTCAAGAAAGTGATCCCGACGGGAATCGAACCCATATCAAGCGTTTAGGAAACGCTTATTCTATCCGTTGAACTACGGGATCTATTTACTTTAAACCTTTTCAGAACCCATATCAAGCGTTTAGGAAACGCTTATCGGGCGGCGTTCCGCTCTATCCGTTGAACTACGGGATCTTATTGCACGCAAATTTCTAAAAACTATTCGGCAAAATCAAAGTTGGAGGAGGGCATATTGAGCCAATTGGGATAAATAACATAGTGCTTCTGTTTTACCAGTTCAAACAACGTGCTTCGGAGTTCCTCCAAGTTTTCTTTGTTTTGAGCTGAAATAAACACTACGTGGTCAGATTTTCCTGTTAGATAACCTTTCTTTAGTTTTTCTAAGACCATTTCCTTGGTTTGTTCCACCACTACTTCGCCTTCCTCGGTCTCGATTGCCTCGTCAAATGCTTCCAGTTTAGGTTGATAGGCGTCTATTTTATTGAAAACCAATATGATAGGTTTATCTGCGGCTTTGATTTCGGCCAATGTCTGATTCACAATTTCAATCTGTTCTTCAAACGACGGGTGTGAAATGTCCACTACGTGCAGTAATATATCTGCCTCGCGTACTTCATCAAGGGTAGATTTGAATGATTCGATGAGTTTGGTTGGTAACTTACGAATAAACCCAACGGTATCTGTGAGCAGAAACGGAACATTTTCCAAGACCATTTTCCGAACGGTTGAGTCCACGGTAGCAAAGAGTTTGTTTTCGGCAAAAACATCTACTTTCGCCAGTCGCTGCATGAGGGTTGACTTTCCTACGTTGGTATAACCCACTAAAGCTACCCGCACCAATCGGTCACGCTCTTTTCTTCGTGTAATGCTCTGTTTATCAATTTTTTCGAGTTTTTCTTTTAAAAATGCAATTCGATCTTGAATAATTCGACGGTCGGTTTCAAGCTCTTTCTCACCAGGGCCACGCATTCCGACCCCACCTTTTTGGCGGCTCAAGTGCGTCCACATACGCGTTAGGCGTGGATACATGTATTGGTACTGAGCCAATTCTACTTGAGTTTTAGCCTGCGCAGTTTGTGCTCGCATCGCAAATATATCGAGAATGAGTAAGCTTCGGTCGAGTACTTTGGTGTCTTTAAACTCAGCTTCCAGATTCCGTACTTGAGAGGGGATAAGCTCATCGTCAAAAATAATCATGTCCACAGGATTGTCAGCCACAAAGATTTTGATGTCTTCCAATCTCCCCTTTCCCACAAATGTCCGATTGTCAGGATATTCAAGTTTTTGAGTAAAAGTTTTAACGGTTTGTACGCCAAGAGTAGCCGCCAAAAACGCCAATTCTTCTAAGTATTCTTTGGTTTGTTCGGCAGTTTGGCGTTGGGTGGTAACAGCGACTAATACAGCTGTTTCTTGTTTTTTTGCAGTTGAATTCATTTAAGCTTTTGTCCCGAATCCTGTCGGGATTAATAGTGATCCGTTATTGGCTAAACGGGTATAGATAACGGCGTTGATTTTCAGAAAGTTTCTTGATTTGTGACGAAGTTAAGGCTTTCTATTGATTTTTTGTAATTTGTCGGGCTGAAAGCGTCTAAAGATTATTCATTGAACAGCATAACAACTGAGTTCTTCATGCTTCGTTTTTTCAAATATGTGTTCCTTACCTATTTTGTAATTGCACTACTTTTTTGGTGTTTTCATCCTTACATTTTATTTCGACCTACAAAATTACTGCTTGATTTTCGATACAATTTCGACATTTCATTCAAAGAAATAAATTTTCGACCTGAAAAAGGAGTTAGCTTAAACGCATTGTGGTTTAGCAAGAGAGATACTTCATTGTCGTTTAATAATGGAAAGGCAGTGCTGTTTTTCCACGGCAATCGTGACAACCTAGACCGTTGGGGACGCGAATATGCCGATCGTTTTATCAAATCTGGATACGACGTATTGATCTATGATTATCGCGGCTATGGAAAAAGCACGGGGAGTCGCTCCGAAGATGCCCTTCACCGAGATGCACAATATATTTATGATTTCCTAAAACAGCAGTTTCGAGAAGATTCTATCGTCGTTTATGGGTACTCACTCGGTACAGGAATGGCTTCGAGAGTCGCCGCCAATAACCATCCCAGAATACTAATTTTGGAAGCTCCTTACGCCAGTATTCCAACCTTATGGCAGACTCATTTGCCTATTTTTCCATACGAACGGCTCACGCGATATAAATTTCGTACGGATAGTTGTTTTGCACATATTCGTTGCCCGATTCATCTTTTTCATGGCACAAAAGACATGACTGTGCCTTTTGAAAACAGCCTTATTTTGGCAAACCTAGTAACAAAAAAAAACG
>JBDHXS010000101.1:0-14245 GCA_039810845.1 Runella sp.
CTGGGGTAAATTTCATTACAATTACGAAATTTCCTGTGACAAAAAGCCAGAGAATCTTTTATTTGTCTTAATTGGTATTTATGCGTCAAATTATTATATATCAGCGATGTCTGGTCAGTTATAAATTTTTGACCGAACATACAGGAGTTCTTAACCAAGGCTAAAAAATAAACAACAAATTGCTAACAAGGTATTTATGAAAGGTGAGCCGAACGTCGTAAATTGAGCGCCAAGAATGCTATTGAACAAAAATGCAGAACTGAACTTTTTTGCTTCTATTTCCCTCTCTTCATAAATACTCCAATCAACAAATGAAACCTTTTTCCTTTTTATTGCTTTTTATTGCCTCCTTTGCCTCTGCCCAAAAGGAATCTATCCAAACTCTTGAAATCGAAATCAGCTCCATTATCGAAAAATACATTACCGAAAAAAAGATTCCTGGAGCGGTGCTTGCTATCAAAAAGGGTGATAAAGTAGTACTCAAAAAAGCGTATGGCTATGCCAAGTTGAAAGAGTTTGACGGCTCAATGTCTGCCAATCCAGAAATAATGACCGTTAATCATTTATTTGATATTGCGTCGTTGACAAAGGTAATCGGAACCACCACTGCTATCATGAAACTCCATGACCAAGGGCAATTGAATGTAGAAGACCCAGCCTCCAAGTACATAAAAGGGTTTGACGAGGGCGACAAAAAAAAAATTACCATTCGGCATTTGCTGACGCATACGTCAGGGCTTTATGAGTGGTATCCATTGTATTATTTCTCCAGCAAGCGAGCGAATACATTCTCATTTATTAAGCAGCTTCCATTGAAATATCCAGTAGGTGTAGGGCGTCATTATTCTGACTTGGGCTTTACAATCTTGGGCGAAATCATTGAAAATGTTTCGGGAAAGCCATTGGACATCTACCTAAAAACCGAAATTTTCTCCCCACTCAAAATGACCCAAACCAGTTATAACCCCGTTAAAGCTTCCAATCGCATCGCGGCCACTTCTATGGGAAATCCGTACGAAAAACGCATGGTAGAAGACACTACGTTGGGCTTTACGGTGAAGGGCTTAGACCCCCAAAGTTGGAAGGGATGGCGCCAATACCTGCTTCAAGGCGAAGTAAATGATGGCAATGCGTGGTATGCCAATGAAGGGGTTTCAGGAGCGGCTGGGCTTTTTTCGACGGTAGATGACCTTCAAAAACTGGTAGATATGTTAAAAAACCAAGGACAGGTGAAGGGAAAGCCGTTTATCTCAGCCAAAACTATTGCCTTATTTACTACACCCGATGGTTTTAAAAATAGTCTTGGTTGGATGATGGACCCTCAAAATGCCTTTATGCGCAATGCCCCTACGGGTACCTTTGGACATACGGGTTTTACGGGTACGAGTATCACAGTAATACCTGAGCAAAAACTCTCGGTGATTCTTCTCATCAATCGCCAAAACATGGGTTTACAGCCCTCACGAGACTATTTCAACCCCAATCCTATTCGAGAGGCGGTGATTAAGGCCGTTTTGAAATGGGATAATTATTAGTGTGTCACTGGTAGATAAGGTTTATTCTTTTTGCAAGCTTATCTCTCTAAAGCAATCACTGAGAGGAGGTTAATTTTTGAAGGGTACTGGCCACGTTGCAAAAGGTAAGTTTCAGCTTGTTGTTTTTTGCAATAAAAATATTGTAGAAATATTTTGCAATAAAAAAAATGCAAAATAAATTTGCAATAAAAATATTGCAGACATGAAACTAAGCATTGGAAAAACAGCTACTGGAGACAATTTTTTTCAACGCGATAAAGTAATCGCTGAAATCTACGAAGCCCTTGAAGAAGGGCAAAATTTACTACTTTCTGCGCCAAGAAGAGTGGGGAAAACTTCCATTATCCATTACATCAAAGATAACCCTTCGGAAGACTACTATTGCGTGTATGTGGATACGGAAGATGTGAGCGATAGCCAAGCTTTTTTTAGGGTATTATTAAAAGCCATCTTTGACATTGAAAATAAGCATCGCTTTTTGAAAACAATTGAGAAAGCAGGTAAAAAACTTAAAGGCTTTTTGAGTAGCATTGAAAATGTTGAAGTAGGCGGAGTTAAAATAGATTTTAACGATAAATCGGATGAAAAACTTGATTACTACGAAAAATTTAAGGATTTTCTCGAAAAAGTGGACTTAGATGGTCGCACTATTTTATTGATGGTGGACGAGTTTCCTGTAACGATTGAGCACATTCGAGATGAACAAGGAGAGCAAGCGGCTCGGAATTTCTTGAAACAAAATCGTGCTATTCGCCAAAATGACAAATACAATCAAAAAATAAAGTTTATTTATACGGGTTCAATTGGCCTCCTTTCGGTGGTCAAGAAGCTGAATGCAACGGCGGACGTCAACGATATTCAGACGTATAAGTTACGCCCACTTTCACTAAAAGACGCTTTAGACTTAGCCCAAATGCTACTTGCAAACTACGACATTGAGACTTCCGAAGAGGTGTTGACGTATTTGCTAAAGGAGAAAATCGAGTGGTTAATTCTATTTCATATCCAGTTGGCAATCAAAGAAATACGAGATTTATACCGACGAGAAGAGCGCGAGGTAAACAAGTCGTTTATTGATGAAGCTTTCAATGAACTTATACTAAACGGAAGTATTTACTTGGAGCATTATCGGGGACGATTGAGTCAAGTATTTAACCGAAATGAGTTAATCTTGGTCCATGAGCTACTGAAAAAACTTACGGAAGATACATCTATTGCAGAGTTACATCTGTATGATTTAGCGGTAAAACATCAACTTGAGGACTCGTTCAAAAACATATTGCTCACCCTTGAGTACGATGGCTACATTGCCGAAACCAATGAGAAACAATGGCGGTTTTATTCTCCAATCCTCAAACAATGGTGGTCGAAAAATGTCGGATAGAAAATTGAAATATTTGTTTAATCCTCCTCAAAAAGAACCACAACAGTTGAAGGCCGAGTTTGTGGTAAGAACTGCGGTGTTTAATCAATTATTTGAGGAAATTCAAGAGGATTTGATGCAGCATCCGCCGCAGCATTATATGATTTTAGGCCAAAGAGGTATGGGTAAAACCACGCTTTTATTGCGCCTTAAATATGCGGTTTTGGAAGATGAAAAACTCAAAAAATGGCTTCTTCCTGTTCTCTTTAATGAAGAGCAGTATTCGATGCCTGACTTGGCCGCATTTTTTGAGCATATCGCTAAAATTTTGGCGGAAGAGCATGCGGTATATCAAACCCTTTTGGACGAAATGCGAAAGCATGAGCTTGAAGCTGATTACGACCAAAAAGCATTTGAAATTTTAGTGTATTATTTGAGGCAGAACCAGCAGAAAATCATTGTTTTCCATGACAATTTTGGGCAGTTCTTGGAGAAAATTGGCAAAACGGCTACGCACCGCCTCCGCAATATCCTGATGAATTCGCCCTACCTGCGATTGGTAGGTGCATCGGCTACCTTACTTGAACACACGTTCGATTATAAAGAGCCGTTTTTTGATTTCTTTTACCAAATTCGGCTCAAAGGCATGACCACCGACGAGACGATTACGCTTTTTGAAAAGTTAGCCGAAAATGAAGGAAAAAGCGAGGCTTTTCAAGAAATGCTAAAGACTGAACGCCCGCGAATTGAGGTAATGCGAAAACTGTCGGGTGGGGTAATACGAACGATGGTAATGCTTTTTGATGTTTTTATGGACAACGAAAAGCAGGACAGTTTCAAAGACTTAGAAGCGATTCTTGACCGCGTAACCCCGCTGTACAAACACCGCATGGACGACCTCAAACCGCAGCAACAGCTTATTGTGGATGCCGTGGCGCGGGCGTGGGATGCCGTAACTGTAAGTGAAATTGCGGAATTAACTCGCTCAGAACGTCAAGGGTTGAAAACCAATCAAATCTCAGCCCAACTTAAACAGTTGGTTGATAATCAAATTGTTGAAATAGAACCACGTGCTAAGGGAAGAAACCACCTTTATCGACTGCAAGAACGTTTTTTTAACATTTGGTACCTGATGCGCTACTCTACCCGCCAAGACAAGCAGCGGGTGCTTTGGTTTGTAAAGTTTTTGGAAGGCTGGTGCGACACCAACGATTTTAAACAACTCTTTGAACGTTTTGAGAATAATTTAGAGAAAGGAACGTATGAGTTGAATACGGTTTTTGATAGGGCATTAGCATATTCGATGGTGGAGAATGATGAGGTTGATTTGGAAAAACAAGCATTGCTTAGGAAAGCGATTGCATTTTTATCAAATAATTCATTTGACGAGAACTTATTGACCCTATTAGCGACAGAAAGCATGAAAACTTCGGCAAGAATCATGACAAAAAAAGTAATTGATGAAGTTTTCAAAATTGAAGCCACTTATAATCAGGTAATTTATCAGTATATTTTTGAAGTGTTAGTGAGAACAGTTTCGGCCTTTCAAAAACAAAAAGAACTATTGTCAGAAGTATAGTTTGCAAATATAGGAACCATTGGTGCTATTGTTGGTATGATTAAAAACAATTTACCAGATACAATTGAACTCTTTAAATTATTAATTCTAAATTTTAGCAACGGCACTTTTAATTGGTTATGTGAGGATTTTCTTCTACTTTCTATTTCAAAAAAACAATATCACACCGTCCACCAACTCTTTGAAGAAACCCCTGAACTCAAAGACCGATTAAAACCCATTTATTTCCTTACAATGGAATACCTCAAAGACGAGTATCCCAACGAATACCTAAAAGCTGGGGAAGAAATGCGAGAAACGATTGAAGAATTGAAAGAACGCGTAAAATGGTTTGAAGAAAATTTAAAATAATACACACTTATGGACATTCAATCACTCCAATTTCCGATTGGGAAATGGTCGCCAAAAGGAGACTACACCACCGATGAAATACAAGAACGCTTGACAACGCTGAAGACCATCCCTTCGGAGTACCGAGCATTGACCGAGCACCTTTCGCACGAAGAGTTACAAAAGCAATACCGCGAAGGAAGCTGGACCATTCAGCAGTTGATTAACCACGTGGCAGACATGCACTTGCTGCATTATATCCGTTTCAAGCAAGCCTTGACCGAAGATAACCCCAACGGCGTTGTGGCTAAAATTGACGCGTGGGCAACGATGGAAGAAGCCAAAACGGCACCCATCGGTTTCTCGTTGCAAATGATAGAAGGTACCCACGCTCGCTGGACGAACTTGATAGACCAAATGTCAGTAGAAGACTTTCAGAAGGGGTATTATCATACTCTCCGCCAAATAAATATTAAATTGATTGATGCCTTGGACATGGGTGCGTGGCACGCCAAGCACCATTTGGCACATATCAAGATTGCGTTGGGAAAATAACGAAAAAGGGATTTCTACAATCTCTCCTTGATTCTATTCGAGCAGTATATCTTGTCACCTTTAAGATTCCAAGTAATTGTTTAAAATTATTTTTGTTCTGGAAATAGACTTAATTAACAGACAATTTATATTTTACAATTAACGATTAACAGACTGGTTTTTATATAAATTTAGGCTTCTGAAATTTTTCTATATGTCTTCTTGTTTAATATTCGCCATTAAAACCAAATAATATGAAGTTTTTGTCTTTTTGCTTTTTCAGTTTTTCAATTTTTGCAAATACTATCCACGCACAAAACGTTGAATTTGATAATAAAATAGTTAGAAATATAAATATTTCAGAAGTTAGTCACAATCAAAATTCAGTTTTAAATTTTGGCAATAAAATTCTCTTTAGAGGCTATACTGACTCTACTGGATATGAACCTTGGGTGAGTGATGGTACAGAAGAAGGAACATTTATGTTAAAAGATATTTTGGTCGGTAAAGAAAGTAGTTTTTATGATTCTCATAAAGTAGTATTCGACTCTAACATATTCTTTACAGCATCTATAAATTCAAACATAAGTTTATGGAAAACTGATGGAACTCAGGCTGGAACTGTAAAAGTGGAAGGATTACAGACAGAAAGTGATTATTCAAAAATGCCACATATGTGTTTGTTTAGAGGCAATATATACCTAATGGCCAAAATAGACAATAGTGGATTGGGATTAGAGCTTTATAAAGTCAACCCATATGATTTAAGTGTAGCATTAGTCAAAGACATTAACCTTGGTTATGCACATACATCTATGTCAAGTTTTATTGCTTTTGAAAATGAATTTTATTTTTTCGCATACACTTCTGAATTAGGGAATGAGTTGTGGAGAAGCGATGGTACATCAAGTGGTACATACATAGTAAAAGATATTGCTCCGGGTGCTGGTTCAAGCGTTTCTATGTATAATCCAAGGATTTTCCAATGCAATAATATCGTTTTTTTTGCAGCAGATAATACAAATAGTAGTAGTAGTAACAATGCCGTTCTTTGGCGAACAGATGGTACACCTACTGGAACTTATAGAGTCGAAAAACAAGTAGGTAATACACTGCAAACTTTCCCTCGTCCTGATGATTTTACTGTGTTTGGCAATAAATTATATTTTACAACAAAATCAAGTAGTAATACTAAAACGCTCTGGTGTTATTTTACTGACACTAATAATATTGTGTCTGTAAGTCAAAATATTAGCACAGTTAATCCTTTAATTAAAACAGAAAATAAACTTTTATTTTTCAAAGAAATTAGTGGTCTTTTTGAAGTAAATACGCTTAATAATACTATCAAAACAAGACATTCAACGCTTATTGCTGAAAATGAAGTAACCAATGAAAAATATCCTTATATAAACTATGCTGTGAGTGGCGAATCTTTTTATTTCAATGCCAAAGATAACAACACAAATGGGTTTGAACTTTGGAAAACTGATTCAACCAGCACACAAATGATTTTTAACGTTGCTAAAGGCAAAAAAAATAAAGGACTTCATTCTTCTAATTGTAGGGAAATTAGGGCATTTAATAATAAACTATTTTTTGTTGCTGATGATGGAATACATGGTCGTGAATTGTGGGTTGCTGATGAAAACAACATTGGTACAGCACACTTAGTAAAAAATATTAATAAGAGTAATACGATAGGTTCTAATCCTACTAATTTTAAAGTAGCCAAAAAGCAGATTTATTTTTCTGCATCAACAATTACTAAAAATCATCAGTCAGATCCAATTTATAATGATGTATATAAATATAATACAGAAAAAGATAGCCTTTTCTTAATTTTTGAAAGCGATGAAATTAGCAAACAACCAAACCTCGTAACAGTATTCAATGACAGACTTTTAATTAGTGGGAGTGGCTATTTAAGAAATACCTATTACGAAAAATTGGATAAGACAGGGTTCGATATTTTTCCTATATCTTTAGAATCTAAGTACCCAAATGCAATCATAAATAACGAACTGATTTTTTCTGCAAGCACGCACAGCTCTGCCAAAAACAGTTTGTATAAAATTAACCAGACAGGCACGCTTCAATTGGTTTCAACAAAACCTACTTCTATTTGGTCAATGGCAGAATTAAATAATGTCTTGTATTTTCAAGCACAACATCAAACATTTCCGCAAAATGGGGTGGAGCTTTGGCGTTCAGATGGTACCGATGCAGGCACTTTTATGCTAAAAGATATACGTAGTGGTTATGATTCTGGATTGAACCGTGGCGATCTATTCAAAGCAGGAAATTACATATACTTTGGAGCATCTAATAGTTTGGACGGGACAGAGCTTTGGCGAACGGATGGTACTTTAGAAGGAACGATTAGAGTTGCAACCCTTTCTACTGCGTCAAACTCTCCTATACTCTATTTTTTAACTACTCACGACAACAAGGTGTTTTTTGGAGTAAGTGATGAAGGAAATGGAAGATACTTTAATCGCCTTTGGGTAAGTGATCTTAATTCACTATCGACTTCTCCTATAAGTGATTTTGGAAAAGAATTATATTACTATGATTGGCAATACAGTAACCCAACTATTTCTCATGGTTATTGTTATTTTAACACAACCTACGGAGAGCATCCTCTTTGGCGAATCAATCTTCAAAATTATAGTGTTACGACTGTTAAAGACCGTTCAAATAACCCTATAAAGGGCAATGTAATTTTTGGAGATAATCATTACGTACTATTTACAGGCAAAATATTGGATCCATCAATTAAAAATTATATTTCAGGAATCGGATATATTGATAGCGACCAACAAAATGTAAAGATTATTAAAGCCGATTTTTTTGCGTCAAATATATATCAAATAGGGGATGAAGGGTATTTTGCAGGTATGAAAAATGAAGAAACCGAATTTTGGAAAGTAAAGCTTTGTCCATTCAGTTTAAATCTAAACACCTCATTGGGAGCTATCAATGAAACTAACTCCATTACTGTTCACACGCACATAACTGTTACGGGAAAAGCCCCTTTGACATCAAACAATAACCTATCTGCTGGAAACTCTATTCTTTTAATGCCCGGATTTGAAACGACAGGAAATTCTTTTAAGGCTGATATAAAAGGGTGTAAGTACTGACTAAAGCGGCTCTATTATTAAATCATCAAAATAAGCACTCCCCTCAGAATCTCCTGCCGTAAAACCCAACCGACAGCTGATTCTTACATAACCATCACCCGAATTAAAAGGAAGCAGTACTTGTGTCCAGTCATTTGTACCTTTTATGTCTTTACTTCTCGGAGGGAAATCAGAGCTGTTTATGCTTGTCGTAACACTCAAACACCCCCCTACTCCATTCGGATTGGCATTGGTAGTAACATTTTCAGTTTTAATCCAACCCTTTAAAACATAATTGGTATAAGGAGGAAGATAAAGAATCTGATATGCCTGCACATCATTGCTTTGTACGGGGCCTGATGCAGGGCCTGAATAAATTTGGATGCAATTGGAGCCATTGCGCCCCTGACCCATGAGCCATGAGAATACTGCCTGATCGGGCTTCCAACCGCCTTTTAGCCAATAGGAAAAAGCCCTCCCGCTTATAAAATCAACCGGATTCTCAAATTCTGCATTAGGAAGCAAGGGAAACGCACTACTCAAAGTTACCCTTACATTGGCAGTAGTACAAAATGAAGGGTTGTTTCTATTGCAGACGGAATAAACCAGACTATCGCTTCCCGTATTTTCATTCGATATATAACTGATGCTTCCATCTGAGTTGACCGTTGCTGTTCCTTTGGTTGGGTTGACCACAATCACGGGTAACGTAACTTGTGTCAAATTCGTTATGACCGAGCCATCAGGATTGAAATCATTGGACAGTACTTTAATTTTCTTGGCATATCCCGCTCCGGCAGACGAATTATCCGCCTGGGTCAGCGGTATTCCACATCCCTTAATCAAGGCAGTAAATACACTTCCTTTGGATGATTGAAATCCCGGAAGCAAACTGACACTATTGCCTGCCTTATACATTACCGTATTGCCGACGGGTATTTGTTGCGTAGAAATGATGGTTTGAGCAGCCTGCTGAATTCCCGATGCGGCAGTAGCTGAAAGCACAGCAGTATCATTCACTATCGCGACCGTAAATGGTTGACTTGACTGAGGGCCACAGCCGTAGCTACAGGTCACGGTATAATTTGTCGTAGAAGTTGGACTGACTGTAATAGAAGACGTAGTTTCGCCGTTTGACCACAAAAGCGTTCCGTAACAGCCATACGCCGAAAGTTTCGTAGTTGAACCCAGACAAATGGTATTTACTCCATAGATACTTGGAGGGTCGATACCGCAATTTTTTTCGTAATTCCCACTTATAGGGCTTGAAATGGCAAAAGCTCCTTGAGGGTCTGTGACGCGAATACGCGCCAGATAAAGCCCTGTTTGAGGAATATTATAGAAATACGTCGGGAAAACGGGTGGAGTATCGAAAATACCGTCATTGTTAAAATCATACTCGGTGGTAAATGAGCCTCCGTTGGGGTCGGAAGTGGAAGAGGCATCAAACAGCGTGGCATTGCCTGGGTAGGGAGCAGTGGGATAAAGTATCTTAAAAAATGGTTTGGGAGCTTGGTTGCCGGCCGTAACCGATAAAGTAAAACTGGAAGAAACCGTTCGATTCCCCTGCCTGTCACCTACAGCAATACTGAACGAATTAGCCGTTCCTGCCTGATAATAAGGCGTTTTAAAAGTCGTATCTACATTCAGTTGGTGTAAGGCCAATTCGTCAATGAGTTCCCCACTACCATTATACAAATGCGCATAAGCAATACTGTCGGAGCAGAAAGCAGTAAATCGTATGTTCAACAATCCCGCAACCGGACTTACTGCACCGTTGGTTAAGACCGTTAAATTGTGGTTATAATAGCTTGGTTTTCTATAACGATTGAAATAATAACTTTCATTTAACATTAATGCTGAGCCATATTCCAATCGTGTATAGTCTTCGGGATAAAGAGCAGGGAAAAAGCTGCCCCTTATCCCCCTTAGTCCATTACCCATCAATCCGCCAAAAAAGTTATTGTCGTGACGAAAATCGTGATTTATCCCAAAGGCATGACCCATTTCGTGACACAAAGCCCCCAGATAGGAAGAAGCAACGGAACTGAATGTATTCTTTTCAAACCAAGCAAAGGACACATTTTGAACTAATGGATAAGGCCCCAATTCGGGAATAATTTGGCCCACATAATTGGTGTTATCCAACAACCGTTCAGGATTGAATAATGAAATGACATTGCTACCCAACTCAGCCGTCCCCGAGCGGTTTCCATTGCCGCCACCACCACCCATGGCAAGCCCGCCGATAAAACTTCCATCGGGCAGTTGCACCTGTGTTTCCGGAATAAGCACCCACACTTCTCCTTCCAAATCAATGGTCAGACCTGCATTTTTGGCGGCAAACTTGGTTCGGTCAAATAACTCCCCCGCATTATTTCCTCTTAGCTCATTGTCCGTTTCAGGCACATTGACCAGATGAATTTTAGGTCGGGGCGAATCCTCTTCCGTTTCAAAAATAAACGTTTTCGGTCCAAAACCATTCTGTTCCATATTATCACGAAACCACATTTGCGCCATTTCTATGGCAAATTGGAGGTTTTCCCTGTAATGGGGTTGAGGAGTGCGATTGGAGGGAACTACATAACCTATTCTGACTTTTGCAGGAGGCCAAGGAGGAATACCGCTACCATCGGTTCGGTCGGCAGCAGACAAATTTTCAGTACCAGTTGAGGCAGAAATCGAAATACGCTGGTCAGTTGCCGAACCATTCAACAGGGGGATTTGAGCAATTACTAAACCACTATTAATCAGGCATATCAAAACCCATACAGGTGTTCTAAAAATCCAGTGTTTTTTCATTGATAGCATTTGTTGAAATATTTTCCGAAATGGTGTACCTACAAATAGCGACAATTCCTATTCGCTTTTTTAGAAGATTAAACAAAGCACTTAAAAGATAGCTTTGAAAACTATGACCCAAATCATCTTTTCAAGTGACTTACGCCTGCTTTCCCTGTTGAGTCAAGCTTTTGTGAGGTTTTCATTCTAAGTATAACCCATAGTATGAAGGCTCGACGTCTTACTTTATGGTTTATACGATATTAAAAACGCCTATAACTATGACTGCGTTCTTTCGCTTCACCCTTTTATTATTGAGTGTTTTTTTAATTCAGGCAATAGCCAATCCGCCAAAGCGAATTACTAAAGTGGCAATCAAAGGCGAGCAGTTTTATATCAACGGGCAGCCTACTTTTAAAGGTCGGGTTTGGAATGGCCACAAGATTGAAGGCCTGTTGCCCAACTCCCGTATGGTACAGGGCATTTTTGATGACCGTAACTGGGAAACCCGCGCCCAATGGGCGTATCCCGATACCAAACAATGGGACGCTAATCGCAACACTAACGAATTTCTGGCGGCCATGCCCGTTTGGAAACAGCATGGTTTACTGGCCATTACGCTCAATTTACAGGGTGGGATCCCGCAGGGATATTCCAAAGACCAGCCTTGGCACAACTCCGCTTTTAATGAAAATGGCTCTTATGAGCCTTATTATTTTAATCGTCTGCAACGTATTCTGGACAAAGCCGATGAATTGGGCATGGTGGTAATCTTGGGCTATTTTTATTTTGGCCAAGATGAACGACTCAAAGACGAAGCGGCAGTCATCAACGCCGTAAATAATGCTACGGACTGGATTTTGGAACTGGGTTATCAAAACGTATTGATTGAAATCAACAACGAATGTAATATCCGCTACGATCACGCCATCTTACAACCCGACCGCGTTCATGAACTCATTCTACGTGTAAAAAACAAAAAAGTAAAAGGAAGGCGTTTGTTGGTAAGTACCAGTTATGGCGGTGGTGCTATTCCGCAACCGAATGTAGTGCAGGTGTCGGATTTCTTACTTCTCCACGGCAATGGCGTCAAAGACCCTGTCAAGATTACAGAGATGGTACAAAAAACACGCTCCGTAGCGGGCTATCGCCCCATGCCGATTGTATTCAATGAGGATGACCACTTTGATTTCGACCAACCCATAAACAATTTTGTTGCTGCCACTCAAGCTTACGCTTCTTGGGGATTTTTCGATTATCGCATGAAAGACGAAGGCTTCGATGACGGTTATCAATCTATTCCAGTTAATTGGGGAATAAGCTCGCCCCGCAAACGTGGCTTCTTCGAGAAATTGAAAGAAATAACTGGGCTATGAGCCTCTATTTTTCTCGCTGAAAGGCAATCAAAATACCCGAAACAATAATAAGAACGATACCCAAAAGACTCAATACTTGGGGTGAAGCATCTCCAAGTAGGATTCCAAAAAAAACCGAAAACACGATATTGGAATAACCAATAGCCGCCACCTCGGCCGACTTGCCGTACGTAAATGCTTTGGTCAGAAAGATTTGCCCCAACAGCGCGGAGATAGATAAAAGACCAATCCAAAGCCAATCTGTGCCAGCAGGCTGGGTATATTGGGCAATCAAAAAACTCCAATCTTTGGTATCAATCACTTCCCCCAATCCCAGCGACAGCATTGGCATCAAAATCCCCGAAAGCATAAAAGAAAGCACAATACTTCTAGCGTCATAATACGAAGCTAATTGGGAAATGCTCATGTAAGCCAGTGCCGTCAGAATGGCATTAGTAAGCCCCAACGCATGATTTTTTACGCTTAAAAAATCAGTATGAAATTGAGGGAAAAAGATGAAACAAATTCCTGTAAAACCCATTACAATAGCCCACCAAACCGATGTAGAGAGTTTTTCTTTCAAAAACAGTACGCCTACCAACGCCAAAAAAATAGGATACGATTGCTGATACGTAATGGCTTCGGCTAAACCGATTTTGGTAATGGAAAAAAAGAAAAGATACAAGGCCAATGTTCCGATAATTCCTCTGAAAACCAAGAGACTAAGCTTACCTCCTGCCTGTGAAATCGGCTTTCGGAATACACTTAAAATCACAAAGATAACACCAATAGCATTGCGAAAAAGTACTAGTTCGACAGAAGGGAGGTGAGTACCCAACACACGCGTACATGCCCCCGAAACGGAGAAACAAAATGCTGCAATGAGCATACTCAGAAGACCTAAAGAAGACGTAGAAATAGCTTTCACCATGATATTAAGTCGCAAAAATAGCAGATTTCTGGCTATTTTTCTTCTTTTGCACCCTTCACTACCTGCGAAATACACATCACTTGATCCCTAAAAATCTCCTCGCCCCGATGAATAAAACCGTTTTCCTCAGTAGATTCTCCCCCAATTTGCGTTATTCTAAGAATCTTTCTTAGCCTGTGTTACTTTTTGCATCATTTTTGCGTTAATTTTATATGTAACTTTGGAAAAAGTGTTCTATCCATTAAACACCAGCCAAAAACACTAAACTATGAAACCCCAAAACCCTTCCGTACTGCTGGAGCGCATTGGCGAGTATAAGCGGAAATACTATCTGAATCAACTCGTCAAAGGTATCATTTTTGCGGCGGCATTTGTGCTGTCGGCTTACTTGTTTGTCAATACTATTGAGTACTTTGGGCGTTTTAGTTCTTCGGTACGGGGTACACTTTTCTTTGGCTTTTTGGCCATTTTGGGCTATGCCTTGGTGCGGTGGGTGGCTGTGCCGTTAGTACATTTGTACGGCTTGACCAAGTCGCTATCCGACGAAGAAGCTGCGGGACAAATTGGCAGTTTCTTTCCCGAAATCGGCGATAAACTCATCAATACCTTGCAGTTACGCAATTTGTCGGGTGTCCAAACTGACCTGATTGAAGCAAGTATCCAACAGAAATCAAAGCAATTGATGATTGTGCGGTTTTCGGATGCCATTAAG
>JBDHXS010000102.1:0-14225 GCA_039810845.1 Runella sp.
ACGGTTTGACCAACATTCAAACCCGCGCCCAAAAAATAGGAGGTACCGCCACCTTCCAAACCGTCGAAGGAAAAGGAACGACCGTTGTTTTTCGGAAAAAACTTCAACCTTCACTTATTCTCTGATTTTTACATTCACCATTCACCTATTCCAAAAATGCTGACCCGCCTCTGCCTCGTCGAAGACGACCACCTTATCCGCGAAGCGTTTGCCGATTTGCTGAACAACACCGAGGATTTTCGGGTAGTCAACACGTATTCCAACTGCGAAGAATACCTCCGCAACCTCGCCGCTGACCGCCCCGACGTTGTCCTCATGGATTTGGAACTCCCGCGCATGGGAGGTGTAGAAGGAATTGAACGTACCAAAAAACTACGCCCTCAAACTCAACTCATTGTCGTGACGGTTTATGAAAGCGATGAACTGGTATTCAGAGCCTTGTGTGCGGGTGCGGGAGGCTATCTTACCAAAAATATGCCGCCCAGCCGACTCATTGAAGCCATCCGTGAAATACGTCAGGGTGGTGCACCGATGAGTACCAACATTGCCCGTATGGTGGTGGCTTCGTTTCAGAAAAACCATCATTCACCCCTCACGGCTCGTGAAACGGAGGTGTTGGAGCGCATTTCGCAGGGGAAAAGCTATACGACCATTGCCGATGAGTTGTTTGTGGACAAAGAAACCATCCGTACCCACATCAAAAACATTTACTGGAAACTCGAAGTCCATTCCAAGGCCGAGGCGATTGAAAAGGCGCGAAAAGAACGATTGATATGAACAGGATTTTTGTTATTTTGCTCAAAAAATAACGACTATTCTCTCATAACTCTCTATGGACATGAGTAAAATTGACCAAGTTTTTAAGAACAATGAAAACTGGATAGCTGAAAAACTCGCTTTGGATCCCCACTATTTTGAAGATTTGGCGCTGGGACAGCATCCTGAATTTTTGTACATCGGCTGCTCGGATAGTCGGGTAACTGCCGAAGATTTGATGGGATTACAGCCCGGAGAAGTATTTATCCACCGTAACATTGCCAATTTGGTCAACAGTATTGATTTGAATGTTATGTCAGTCATAAATTATGCTGTGCGTCATCTCAAAGTCAACCATATAGTAGTTTGTGGACATTACAACTGCGGGGGAATAAAAGCTGCAATGCAACCTGTAGATATGGGGATTTTGAACCCTTGGCTCAGAAATATCCGAGATGTGTACCGAACGCACAAAACGGAATTAAATAAAATTGAAGACGAAAACGCCCGCTACAACCGACTGGTTGAACTCAATGTGCAGGAGCAATGCGTCAATCTCATCAAAACCGCTGCAGTTCAGGAAGCCTACAACGAGCGTGGCCTACAGGTACACGGTTGGGTCTTCGACATTCACACGGGAAAACTGATTGACCTAAACATCGATTTCCCCAAAATCCTACAAGGCATTATGGAGATTTATCGGCTGTATTGAGGGGGGTATTCGTAGCATAAAAAGCGTTGTTTTCGATTGGAACAGCGCCATAATTTAAAAAGACAATTATAAACGTCGGTCATTTGCTTTACTTTTTCCCCAAACCATTCATCCAAATCCCCCCCTTTGGGTGAACGGCCTGATGCGGGTGGCAGTGTAGTTTTGGTGTATCAAACACCAACTCATTCAGCCATGCGTAAAAAGCTATTCCTCGTCCTTATTTGTGTATGTTTCTGCTCCTTGGTTCACTCCCAAACGCTGACTGGGCGCGTCAGTGATGAAACGGGGAAATTTATTGAATTTGCCAACGTTACCCTGCACCGCGCCGCCGATTCGGTGTTTGTGAAAGCTGCATTGAGCGACAACCAAGGGCAATTTGAATTTGAAAATCTACCGGCGGGGCAATTCTTTGTGCGCGTAACGCAGGTAGGATATCAGCGGTTTTCGAGTCCTGCGTTTGTGATGAATGCCGAGAATCCCAATGTCAATCTGCGCGTTCTGGCGTTGGTGCAGGATACCAAAAACCTCAACGAAGTGGTGGTCCGCCCCCAAAAGCCGTTTTTGGAGCGCAAACTCGATCGCCTCATTGTCAACGTGGAAGGCAGCATTGTAAGTACTGGAACGTCGATTTTGGAAGTCTTGGAACGCTCGCCTGGCGTGGTGGTCAATCAGGAAAGTTCCATTAATCTCAAAGGCAAACAGGGCGTAGTAGTGATGATTGACGGCAAACCCACGCCGCTTTCGGGAGCCGATTTAATAAACTATCTCAAAGGTGTGCCCTCGGCTAACATCGAACGCATTGAAATCATCACTAATCCGTCGGCCAAGTACGATGCGGCTGGCAATGCGGGCATCATTGACATTAAATTCAAAAAAGACCAACGCGAGGGTTTCAACGGCAACTATAGCCTCAGTTATGGACAGGGTCGTTATTATAAACCTACGGCCAGTGCCAATGTTAATTTTCGCAAAAAGAAGTGGAATCTCTTCGGCAATTATTCAATTTCGACGCCCAAAAACTTTACGATGTTTTACATCAACCGTAAGTTTTTCGGAGAAAACAGAACATTAACTTCGGTGTTTGACCAAACTTCGCTAATTAAAATGCCAATGAAAATCCACAATGCCAAAATAGGAGTGGATTATTACCTTTCTAAAAAAACGGTCGTCGGCGTGATGCTCAATGGCAATTGGTTTGGCCTCAACCGCGATGGTTTTACCAATTCCATCATCAGTGAGCCCAACGGTGCGGTGCGTTCGACCGCCGAAACCGATAACCTTCTGAAAGAAAAGCGTTTCAATGGCTTCGCTAATGTCAACCTAAAACACACCTTCGATGACAAAGGCAAAGAGCTGACAATGGACGCAGATTATGGACGTTACAACGCCGCCACTGACCAAAATTTTAATACCAATTACTTTAACGCAGGGGGAAGTCCAATTTCCGCCGAAGCTCTTCGCACTTCCCAAAGCGGCAACATAGCTGTTCAATCTATTAAAGCCGACTACATCCATCCCATTAAAAAGAACGAGAAACTGGAGGCAGGTCTAAAGAGCAGTTTGGTCAAAACCGACAACGATATTCAGTTTTTTGACGTGTTAAGTACGGGCGAAAAGTTGGATACAAAACGTTCCAATCATTTTATTTATTCCGAAAATGTGAATGCCGCTTACGTCAATTATGCTAAGGAGTTTAAGAAAACTGATTTTCAGCTGGGTTTGCGCTTGGAGCATACCGTCACCCACGGCGAGCAGGTGACAACGGGCGAGAAATTTTCGCGTAATTATGCGTATCTGTTTCCGAGTGTATTTGTCAATCATAAATTTGAGAAAAACAACCAGCTTTCCGTTTCGTACAGTCGCCGCATCGATCGCCCCAGTTATCGGCAGTTGAATCCGTTTCGAATTTTTGTGGACCCGTTTACCTACGTGGTCGGCGACCCAACGTTGAGACCCGTATTGACCAATTCGTTTGAAGTGAATCATACTTTCAAAGAAAAATACGTGACTACGTTGAGCTACGCCCAAAGCAAACAGGTGATTACGGACATTTTCGCTCAAGACGACGCTACAAAAATCTCTTACCAAATTCCCGCTAACTTGCAGGATTTTGACCAAGTCAATCTTGGCGTGACTATTCCCGTTACGATCAAAAAGTGGCTGAATTCGAGTTTTATCGGCAGTGTGTATTGGAACAAATATTCAAGTCCATTGCAGGGCGGCAACTTGGTCAATGAATACACGGCCTGGGATGCAAGGATCAACAATTCCTTTATTATCGGCAACAAAGGTTGGTCGGCAGAGTTGAACGGATTTTACCAGGCGCGTAATGCCTGGGGGCTTTTTATCATTAAAAACCTGGCTCAAGTGTCGGTTGGAGTCCAAAAAACCTCCAAAGACCGCAAATCAACCCTTAAATTGGCCATGAGCGATTTGTTTTATACCAATCACATTGCCGTGGTGGTCAATTACCAAAATATGGATTTCTTTACTGACCGCCGTTGGGACTCGCGCGTGGCTACATTGTCGTTTTCGCGACGTTTTGGCAGCAATACCGTAGCCCAAGCCCGACGTCGTAACAGTGGAGTAGAAGACGAAAAACGACGGGCAAACTGATATTTGTCCTCACTTTGTTACAAACACGCTTATTTTCCACACCATTCATCTAAATCCCCCCATTTGGGTGAATGGCCTGATGCAGGCTGTCATGTAGATTTGGAATTGAAATATCATCAACAAATTTCATACAGCTATGAAAAGGAATATGCAACCCTCAATAGTCATCTTTAGCCTGTGGGTGTTGACCATTGGCAATCTCTCTGCTGCCTTTGGGCAAATTAACTACCTTGGTCAAGTGCCGCCTCAAAATCAGGCGGTTTTGTTTGCCAAAGGTATCGTTTCGACAGATGCTTATGAACACAGTGCGCCAGCGTTTTCCCCAGATGGTACGCGGGTACTTTGGACCATCGTGCGAAGCGATTACACGGGGTATCTTGTTGAAATGAGCTTTGCCAACGGGCAATGGAGTAAGCCCACCCCGCCTTCATTTGCCAGTACCGATTCGGATGATTACTATCCTGCTTTTTCTGCCGATGGCCAAACGTTACACTTTGCTTCCAGAAGAAAACTTCCGACAGAAACCGATAAAAACGGAAAATTGAGGTTATGGAAAGTAAATCGAAAAGGAGATGGTTGGGATACACCCGTCCCTATGGACGAAACGCTTTTAATGTTCAAAGAAAGTTTCGGTCATTCCATAGCTAAGTCAGGAAATATTTACTTTTCATTTCCAGAAGAAGGCGGAAAAATGTTAGATATTGCTTATGCTCAGAAAACAAAAAACGGTTTTGCTCCACCTCAAAAATTGATGGGAGGTATCAGTACCGAGTATTACGAAGACGGCCCATTTATCGCCCCCGACGAAAGCTATCTTATCTTTGAATCTGATCGGCCGGAAGGGGTGGAGGGAAGTATTGATTTGTACATCTGTTTTAAACAAAAAAATGGCGCGTGGGGCAAACCGCTCAATATGGGCCCAGAAGTGAATTCCAAGTTTACGGAGCGATTTGCCAAGGTTTCACCCGATGGCAACTATTTATTTTTTGGAAGTAATCGAGGCGGCGCATTGGCCGACATTTATTGGATAAATGCCAACATTATTGATCAATTGAAAAAGGAATGGCTTAAAACTCAAAAACGATGAAGGCTCTTTTTATTAGTGGTTTATTTCTTGTTGTCTGCAACTTTATTTGTGCCCAAGTGCCTCAACGAAAAGCATTTATGGGAATGCAAGGCAAAGAAACACCCGACGGAATTGTGATAGATACGGTGCTTGCCAACAGTACTTTTGCCGCGGCCAACTTAAAAAAAGGGGATAAACTCGTTGTACTCAATGGCCAAAGCACCCTAACAATGGCCGATTACACTGCTCTGGCCTCCAATATTCGCGCAGGTGAGCAAGTTACAATTGCCTTTTTGCGGGAAAGAAGAAGAGTCGCCGTTACCACAAACGCTGTCATGAAACCCTATGAACAATCGGATATTGCGGATATAAACTATGATTGGGTGAAATTCAAAAAAGGCTATTTGCGCACCATTACGCGTACGCCCAAAGGGAAAACCAACGTGCCGGCTATTCTGCTGATTCCGGGCTATGGGTGTGGATCCGTTGAAAATTATTCGTCGAGTTACAATGGAAAATTGATGAACGAATGGATCAGAAATGGCTTTGCTGTGGTAACCATTGAAAAATCGGGGATGGGCGATAGTTACGGCTGTGCGCCCTGTACCGAAGTGGATTTAGTGACCGACATTGAAAGTTTTGATGCGGGCTATAAATACATGGAGCAACTGCCCAACGTGGACAAAAGCCGTCTGTACATTTGGGGACATTCTATGGGCGGCACCATCGCGCCCGAAGTGGCAAAACTGCACAATCCGAAAGGAGTAATGGTTTTTGCCTGCGTGTTCCGACCGTGGAGTGAGTTTTTGTTGGAAATGCACCGTGTACAAAAACCGCTGTTGGAAGGCTTAAACTACCAACAGACCGAAGCCTTTACCCGTACCATTCAAAAAATCTATTACGAGTTTTTTATTCTGAAAAATTCTCCTGCCGAACTCTACCAAGTCTCGGAATACAAGCAGTTGGTGGCGAGCGAGTTGGGTTATAAAGAAAACTGGAACAATAATATGTGGGGACGGCATTGGCGTTTTTGGCAGCAGTTAGATTCGTTGAATCTGGCCGAAAGCTGGCAAAAAGTAAACTGCTCTGTCTTGGTGGTGCATGGTGGTGCAGACTATGAGCAGTGTTCTTTGGTAGAGCCTATGATGATTCAAAAAACGGTCAATGAAAAACACCCCAACGCCGCTACGTGGGTGACGATTCCCGATTTGGATCATTTTATGATGCGTAGCAAAGACTGGACGGAAGCAGCTAAAAACTTCAAGGAACAACAATATCTGAAAGGAAATTTCAATCCTAAAATAGCCGAAGAAACGGTGAAATGGTTGAAAACTCAGTAGCTTTAAGATACTTTAACAACGAATATTTTCATGAATGAGCTGTATTGGTGATTTTTGCATCACCCTATTAGCAGCCATTTTTAACTTCTTTATTAATTATGCAACGCCGCCAATTCCTTGCCCAATCCTCGCTGGCTGCGGGGAGTTTATTAATTTCTGATTTAACGTCTCTGTTGCCCCAAGACCGAAAATTGGGCATTGCATTGGTGGGGTTGGGCAATTATGCCACCAACCAACTTGCTCCGGCGTTGCAGCAGACCGAACTGTGTCAGTTGGCAGGGATTGTTACAGGTACGCCTCAAAAGGCAGCGGAATGGGCGAGCAAATACCAAATTCCGCAGAAGAATATTTATAACTACGAGACCTTCGACCAAATCAAAGACAACCCAGATATCGACATTGTCTATGTGGTGCTGCCCAACTCCATGCACGCCGAATATACCATTAGAGCAGCAGAAGCAGGGAAACACGTGATTTGTGAAAAACCGATGGGGCTAAATGTCAAAGAATGTGAGCAGATGATAAAGGCTTGCAAAGAGGCCAAAGTCAAACTTTCGGTGGGCTATCGGTTGTATTTTGAACCGCATCATTTAGAAATACGACGTTTGGGCAATGAAAAAGCACTTGGAGCGGTCAAAATGATTGAGTCATCCTTGGGTTTTTCGATGGCCGACCCCAAAGTTTGGCGTTTGAACAAAGCCCTTGGCGGCGGAGGAGCTATTATGGATTTGGGTGTGTATTGCATTCAGGGAGTACGGCGGACGTTAAATGAATTACCAACTTCTGTTTTAGCGCAGGGCTTCGTGACCGACAAAAACGCCTTCAAAGGCATCTACGAAATGATGATGTTTCAGATGGAGTTCCCGAGTGGTGCCGTTTCCAATTCAACGACTACCTACAGTTCATACATTGATCGTTTGTATGCTACAACGGGTTATAGGTGGTTTGGATTGCAACCTTCTTACAACGCAACCGGTGCAAGCGGAGACTCATCAGAAGGGAAAATCTCATTCAAAACCCCTGCCTTTCAGCAGATTAAACAAATGGATGCTTTTGCCGAAAGTATCCTAAAAGATACCGTACCGTTGGCCTCGGGCGAAGAAGGAATGATGGAACTCAAAATCATTGAAGCCATTGTGCGTTCAGCTGATACGGGCAACAAAGTAAAATTGATTTGGTAGTTCGTGCAACGTTGCCTATTGTTTTAGCATCTTATAGCTAAAAATAGGCTGAGCATGGGAGAGGTGCACTTCAAATATCTTTCAGTTTTGAAACGGCTGGGTTCTATCTTCTTCAAAACGTACAATCAGGAATTTGCGGACAGTCTCATTAACCGTTTATTCAGGTTAATGAATCAGGAAAAGCTATATTTGGAAAATAACCTTTCAATTGAAAATCTGGCTATTCGACTCAATGTTTCTTCCTGTTTACTTTCGCAAATCATCCACGACAAATTAGACCAAAATTTCTTCGATTTAGTGATTCATTATCGAATTCAGGAAGCAAAAAAAGTACTCGAAAATCCTAAGAACCAACAAATGACCATGGATCATTTGGCGTTTGAGATGGGTTATAGCTCTATCTCAGCGTTTTTTGACGATTTTAAACAACACACCAATCAAACTCCGAACGAGTACAGAAAGCAAATGAACCTGATTTGTGAATAACTTCTTTTGATAAAAATCCCCCATCCTGCGGGAAGGCAAGCAAGCGGAGAACCGCTATTTTTGTTTAAAAACTTGTACAGCCTTTATATGAGAACTTTTCTAAATCTGTTTTTCGGCTTCTGTTTCATCTTTTATACATTCTCTTACAGTCAGGTACAGCAATTGCCTCGTCGGGCATTTTTAGGGATTCAGATGGAGTTGAATCAGCAAACCGCTGAACGTAGAGCCGCTACTAACGGCAAAGGTGTGCTGATTACCAATGTTTTTGCCTTTTCGACTGCTGTAGAAGCGGGCTTACGAATGAATGATATTCTGTTGAAAATCAACGATAGAGAAGTAAATACCCCTAACGAAGCAGTGGAAGAGGTAAGAACACTGCCGCTTCAAAGTCAGATAGCTTTTACGGTAGTTCGGAATGGGCAGGAAATGGTTTTTAAAACTGCGATGAAAACCTACCCCATGGAACAAACCGATGATATTCACACCACTTATAGCCAAGTTCAATCCTCCGATGCTTTACTTCGTTCTATTATCAATCACCCCAAACAGCCAGGTAAATTCCCGGCAGTCGTGTGGGTAACGGGCGTGAGTTGCTATTCGGTAGATACTCCTTTTGATACGCTGTCGGCTGAGGTGAAAATTGCCCGATTTTTGGCACGCAATGGCTTTGTGGTCATGCGATTAGACCGCCCGGGTTTAGGCGATAGCAAAGGCGCGATTCCCTGTGTGCAAATGGATTTTAAGACCGAAGCACAGCAGTATGTCAAAGGAATCCGGGAACTCAAAAAATCAGCATACGTAGACAGTAATCAGGTTTTTCTGATTGGACACAGTATGGGCGGTGTTTTAGGCCCGTTGATTGCCAAAGAAGAAAGAGTAAAAGGCATTATTGCTTACGGTACCATCGGCAAGCCTTTTATCGAGTACCTGATTGATTCGCGGCGTGCGCAGGCCGAAAAAGTGTATCAGATGGAAGGTTCAGAAACCGATTCTTACATGCGTGACATCACCGATTTATGCGGTAAATTTCTAAATGAGAAAAAAAGTCTGGCACAAATTGTCAGGGAAAAACCTAATTATGAGGAAATCAGTGGGCTGTTTTCCAGCAGGACACCAGATTATTGGCGCCAGTTACACGAACTGAATATAGCTAAAAACTGGGAAGATTTTAAAGGCTACACCCTTTTGCTATGGGGTAAACACGACTACATTTCCCATCCCGACGAACATACAACGATTCAGCGAACCATTGCGCGTCAGTCGCCCGGCAAAGTCACCTACATTTCGCTTGACAATACCAATCATTCGATGTCGTACCACGAAACGTGGGACATGGCGCGTCATCAACAGGTGGGGGGAGAGTATAATCCCAAAGTTGGTGATGAAATGCTGAAATGGATGCAAAGTATTCATTGACAGTACTTCCTGAAAACTTCTTATTTTTTGCTTTTTAGACCGTATTTTCACTGTTGACGCAACTTCCGTTTGCGGTTTTCTTCGCCTGTGCGGTTTTTAGAACACATTTTTTTTAAGATAGTATGCTTGCATACTTTTTTTTTCTACTTTTGAAGGGCAAACTCATAGGCTATCATGGAATATCACAAGTGGCTCGTTCGGATTTGCAATCCGAACGCCTTAAAAGCAGATTTGTAATCCGCCTAAAATGAAGCGATAATAAATAAATGGGTCAGAAAATAAAATCAGTGAAGGCTATATTTACTTTTTGACATTGACTGTAGTGGATTGGGTGGGTGTATTCACTCGCCCGATATATAGACATATTGTCGTAGATGCGTTGAAACATTGCCAAAAAACGAAAGGGCTGGAAATATATGCTTGGGTACTGATGAGTAACCACTTACATTTATTAGCCTCTGCTAACGAAGGGAAGGTTTTATCGGATATTCTTAGAGATTTTAAAAAATTTACCAGTAAGAAAGTAGTTGAAACAATATTTTCAGAACCCGAAAGCCGTCGTAAATGGATGATAAACCAATTTGAATTTGCAGGTCGTTATGATCCTAAAATAACAAATTATACATTTTGGCAATCAGGTAATGAAGCGAAAGAAGTTCATACTAATGATTTTTTATTTCAAAAATTGAATTACATTCATGAAAACCCTGTACGCGCTGAGATAGTGGCTGAGCCGGAACATTACTTGTACAGTTCAGCTTCAAATTATACCCATGGAAAAGGTTTATTGGATGTAATTGTTTTATGATTTATTTATCGGCGGATTGCAAATCCGCATTTATTGGTTCGGGATTGCAAATCCCGAACAGCAGAGTTCCCAATAGTAAAGTAAAGCAGACGTAATATTAATTGATTATTTACCGCACGGGCACGGTCCGCCGCCGTGGATCCCGTAAATCTCTAATTCACTAATTCACAATTACATACATGAACCGCAGCATTAAAAAAGTAGCCGTACTGGGCTCAGGCATTATGGGGTCACGCATTGCGTGCCACTTTGCTAATATTGGCGTAGAAGTATTGTTGTTAGACATTGTTCCCAAAGAACTTAATGCCGCCGAACAGGCCAAAGGACTTACGTTGGAGCATCCTGCCGTGCGCAACCGCATTGTAAATGAGGCATTTCAAAATACCCTAAAAGCTACACCGGCGTCTTTGTACAGCCCTAAATTTGCGAGTCGGGTTAAACTCGGGAATTTTGATGATAACTTGGCCGAAATCAAAAATTACGATTGGGTGCTGGAAGCTATCGTAGAGCGCTTGGACATCAAACGGTCGTTGTTTGAGAAAGTGGATGCTTTACGCAAACCCGGAACGTTGATTACTTCCAATACCTCAGGAATTCCCATTCATTTGATGTCGGATGGGCGAAGCGAAGATTTCCAAAAGCATTTTTGCGGTACGCACTTTTTCAATCCTCCGCGTTATCTGCGTTTGTTTGAAGTCATTCCAGGTCCTAAAACCGACCCTCAAATCCTTGATTTTCTGTTGCATTACGGCGATTTGTATTTAGGAAAAACAACCGTACTCTGCAAAGATACTCCGGGCTTTATTGCCAATCGCCTCGGAATTCATGCCTTGGTAGAAACCATGCGCGTGGCCGAAACGATGGGGTTGACAGTTGAAGAAGTGGATAAATTGACGGGACCCGTAGTAGGTCGTCCCAAGTCGGGTACATTCCGCCTGTCGGATGTGGTAGGTTTGGATACTACCGTTAATGTGGCCAATAACTTAGTCCAAATGCAGCACGACGAGTCGCGGGCAGCCTTTGAAATATCGCCAATCATGGCAAGTTTGATGGAGAAAAAATGGTTGGGTGATAAAACAGGACAGGGTTTTTACAAGAAAACCAAAGATGAAAAAGGAAAGACCGTTATCCTTGCTTTAGACCTCAGCACCCTCGAATACAAGCCTTCCGTTAAGGTAAAATTTGAAACCCTTGAAAAAACAAAAGCCATAGAAGACCTTAAAAAACGCTTTGGTATTTTGCTCAAAGGAACTGATAAGGCAGGGGAATTTTACCGCCGTACGTTTGCAAGCAGTTTTCGATACGCTTCCAATCGTATTCCCGAAATAGCCGATGAATTGTACCGCATAGACCAAGCGATTTGTGCTGGTTTTGGCTGGGAAATGGGTCTTTTTGAAACGTGGGACGCCATTGGCGCAAAGAAAATGATTGAAATCATGGAGTCATTGGGGGCCAAACCGGCACAATGGGTCTATGATATGCTGGTGGCAGGCAATGAAAGCTTCTATAAAGTACAGAATGGACAAAAGCTGTATTACGACATTCCTTCACAGTCGTATAAGGCCATTCCGGGTCAGGAAGCCTTTATCATTCTCGAAAACAAATCTCAAAATATCATCTGGAAAAATGCAGGTGCTTCTATTTATGACTTGGGTGACGGCATTGCAGGCGTAGAATTCCACTCTAAAATGAACACTTTTGGAGCCGAAGTAGTCGAAGGACTTAACCGTGCTTATGCCGTAGCAGAAAAAGATTTTCGCGGATTGGTCGTTGGGAATGATTCCAACGAAGCATTTTCAGCAGGAGCTAATTTAGCCATGTTGTTCATGTTTGCCATTGAGCAGGATTATGACGAAATCAACCTCATGATTGCACAATTCCAGCAGACAATGATGCGGGCGCGGTATTCGTCTATCCCTGTGGTAACTGCTGCGCATTCCTTGGCGCTGGGCGGTGGCTGTGAGTTGAATCTGCACGCTGATAAAGTGGTCGCTCATGCTGAGACCTACATGGGATTAGTTGAGTTGGGCGTAGGCTTGATTCCTGCGGGTGGCGGTACCAAAGAAATGGCGCTGCGCTGTTCAGATTTGTACCAGGCAGGAGATCCTGAATTGAATATTCTGCAATCGGCATTTATGAACATTGCTCAAGCCAAAGTTTCTACTTCAGCGCAGGAAGCTGTAGAAATGAATTATATCAAAGGTGACCGTGACCAAATCGTGCTGAACCGCAGCCGTCTGATCGCTGAAGCCAAGCAAGCCGCCATTGATTTAGCCGAAAACGGGTATACCCAGCCTAAGCATCGTAATGACATTAAAGTGCAGGGGAAAACGGGGATTGCCTTGTTTAAAGCGGGAATCGGCAGTATGCGTATGGCAAATTACATCACCGAGCACGACGCCAAAATTGCCGACAAACTGGCGTACGTTATCTGTGGCGGTGATTTGAGCTATCCTCAGAACGTAACTGAACAATATTTGCTTGACTTAGAGCGCGAAGCATTCCTCTCGCTGACGGGTGAAAAGAAAACGATGGAACGGATGCAGGGGTTATTGACTGGAGGCAAGCCACCACGGAATTAACTGGAAACATGAGTCCCCTGAAGATTGATATGCGCAATCAGCATTATATAAGTATTTGAGCAAACGCCCTAAAACTTTTGCTCAAATACTTAGAAGGGGACTTTTATAACGAAAAACCGTTTTTTTAACTTCAACAATCTCCTCAAAATTAGAACCCTACATCAAAAAAGCCCAATGAGTCTTCATTGGGCTTTTTTGATGTAGGATAAATGATTACGTTAACGTATTCAAATCAAAGGGCAATCTTCTTATCCGTTTGCCCGTAGCCGCAAAAACCGCATTGGTCAACGCGGGTGCTATCGGAGGCAACCCTGGTTCTCCTACTCCCCCAGGCTGTGCACCACTTTCCACGATGTGAATATCAACAGCCGGCATTTCATTCATCCGCATCACTTGGTACTGATGAAAATTGGTTTGTTCGGCTTGACCGTTGGTAAATATGATTCCTTTCTTCACCGCTGCCGTAATTCCCATCACGATGTTTCCTTCGGTTTGGGCTTTTACGTTGTCAGGGTTTACGTAATGACCGCAGTCAATGACCGAAACCACTTTTTCAATTTTTACGCCCACACCCTGTTTGGCTACCGTTACGCAACAGGCACTGATGCTACCAAATGACTTGAAAATCGCGATTCCTTTGCCCTGCCCAGCGGGAAGTTTTTCACTCCAATTGGCTTTTTCGGCCAGTGTTTCCAGCACTTTTTTAAAACGTGCATCAGTCATCAATTCCAAACGTGCCTTGAGCGGGTCTTTTTTAGCGGCGTGTGCCAATTCGTCGAAAAAACCTTCCTGACTGAATCCGAAATTGGAAGCATATACCGATCGCCACCATACTATGGGAATCTCGGTAGGGACGTGCGTAAACGATATTTTAAAAGCGGGAATATTGTATTTCTGTTCTTTTTGGCTCAATTCGCCGCAAATCCAATCGTCGGGTTTATCATTAGGTGCTTTAAATACCTGAAACTGAATAGACTCACCAATCGGGTGGTGGTGATACGCTACAATGTTGCCTTTGTCATCTACACCCCCCTGCATTTTGGCCACCATTCCGGGGCGATAAGGCCCTTGGGTAATGTCATCTTCGCGTGTCCAAACCACTTTTACGGGCTTTTTCACTTCGCGCGAAAGGAAACAGGCTTCCAGCAAAAAGTCATGGTAAGCTTTCCGACCAAAGGCACCGCCCAGCAATGCTACGTTGATCTTGATGTTCTCAGGTTTGATTTTCAGGTACCCGGCCAAATCCCGTAATGCCCAATCCG